>CAIMKO010000055.1 GCA_903841915.1 uncultured Chitinophagaceae bacterium
CGAGAGCACACGAGCAAAACAGCAATAAGGTGACATGAGATTACGAAGGAATCACGAAGAAAAGGATAGGATTTTGTCACAGATTATTTATTGTTAAATGATTTGTATCATTGGGTAAATAAATTTTATTCCTAATTTTAAACCCATCGAATTCGATGGGTTTAAAAAAAATACAACAATGGAAAAGCAAAATGCCATAAAAATATTTGAAGATAAAAAAGTAAGAACCCTTTGGAATGAAGAGCAGGAGAAATGGTATATATCGATTATAGATGTGATTGAGATACTTACCGGTAGCCCAAGACCAAGAAAATACTGGAATGCATTAAAAACAAAACTCAAAGCTGAAGGAAGTGAGTTGTCCCATAATTTGGGACAACTGAAAATGAAATCAGATGATGGTAAGTTTTACAAAACAGATGTTGCTGATACTGAAGAACTTTTTAGATTGATACAATCTATTCCTTCACCAAAAGCAGAACCATTTAAACTTTGGTTAGCACAAATAGCAGCCGAAAGATTAGACGAAATGCAAGACCCTGAACTTACGATTGACAGGGCTTTAGAACAATATCTGCAATTGGGTTATTCGGAAAATTGGATTAATCAACGTTTGAAAAGTATTGAAATTCGTAAAGAACTAACGGATGAATGGAAAAAGAGAGGATTGAAAGAAGGTGCTCAATTTGCAACCCTTACAGATATTATTACAAATGCATGGGCAGATAAAACAACTAAAGAATATAAAATACTAAAAGGCTTGAAAAAAGAAAACCTGCGGGATAATATGACCAATACCGAATTGATTTTGAATATGCTTGCTGAAGCATCTACAATAGATATTTCTCAAGCTGTAAATCCCGAAACTTTTGAAGACAGTAAAAAAGTAGCTCAGCAAGGGGGTAATGTTGCAAGAGTAGCAAGGCTTGAACTGGAAACGAGAACAGGCAAAAAAGTTGTCACCTCATTAAATGCAAAGTCTGCATTGCAACTAAAAAAAGACAATAAAAAACTGAAATAGTTATTTATGTTTAAAGGATGAGAAAATTTAGAATTAATAAAACAGGTATGATAAAATGGGTAATGAATGCCATGCTGTCCATCGAATTATCCCGAAATACTCTATGGATTAATAATAGGAGACTGACTGAGTCAGCCTTTCATTGACAACTCTTAGACACTCTTCGGAAGGTTGTGTTATCTTCTATTTGGCTTTTGTGCTGCTATTGATTCCAAACATATCATAAGGTTGTTTACTGAACTGATCTTTACATAATACAACCATCAGGACAACAAATACTATAAACGCAAAAACGATCAGCAATTGTGCTTTAGATATTTTTTGAATAGCCTGTCTTGACTTTACATCACAAACTTCCCCGGGACAATACTGCGCTTTTTCTTTATAGAACAGTGAATAGAATTTGCATCCTAAACAAATGCCAAATACAGATTCGAAGAATAGGAATATCAGGCAAACCAGACAAATAATGCCTGTTATCGGACTATAGGCATTTACCAGAATAAAGAAAATGAACATGATCGCTCCGAGTATCACACCGATGATCCATGCAACCTTTTTTTGCTTAGCCCCAACATATTCCGGTGTCTGATTCCTAACGATCAATCTTGCGATGATCAGGGTAGGTGCATACCTGGGATTGATAAAAACGCGTATGATAAAATCTGTGAGGAAAATGGCGATACCATATTTGATCAGTAAAAAATTGCCTTTAAATAAGATGAACATTAATGCAGTGTACATCAATAAAAAAAGCATCCCTGCTGCAGCCCTTATTTCCCTTTCATTTAATACAGGGATATTATAGCCTTCTACTTCTTCTCCGAATTGTATAAACTTTCTCATTGTATTTTTTTTATGGATGATCGAGAGAATTAAAAGAACATTTGGGATGCAAGGTATAAATAACCCGTCATCAACATATGCGGCAGTCTTTTGACAACAGAATTTATTTCTGCTTTATCCGTCACTAAGCTTTTACCTTTAACGCCAATATGAATGTGTATACTACGAGATCAACCGTCATCATTACCTGTCATAAACGCATTGTTCCTTATCTGGAACAGGAAGTGAAAGGGCTTGGATTTGAAATAGAAGAAAGTTTTGTTACCGGTGTAAGACTGTTTGCTACTGTGAATGAATGTATCAAACTCAATCTGAATCTGCGTTGTGCGAGTCAGGTCTTATATAGTCTGAAATCCTTTGATGCCAATCATGCAGATGATATCTTTCGCAATCTGGTAGGTTATGCATGGGAGAATATACTGCCCGATCCCGGTTATTTTTCTGTAACAAGTAATGTCAACAATGAAAGCATCAATAACAGCATGTTTGCCAATCTTCGGGTGAAAGATGCGATCGTTGACAGGCTTCGCGAAAAAAGAGGTACACGTCCTTCCACAGGTTCGGAACTGACAGGAGCAGTGATTCATTTATTTTGGAAGAATGAAGCTGCAGAAATATTTATCGATACATCGGGTGATTCATTGGCAAGACATGGATACAGAAAAATTCCCGGTCTTGCTCCAATGCTCGAAGCATTGGCTGCCGCCACTATTTATGCAACGAGATGGGACAAGGTCTCGCCTTTTGTAAATCCTATGTGCGGCTCAGGTACCGTGGCCATTGAAGCAGCACTCATCGCAACCAATAGAAGGCCTGGATTATTCAGGACCAATTATGCATTCATGCATTTGAAAGGATATGATGAAAATGTTTATCTGAAAGAAAAAGAATTGCTGGAAAAACAGATCATTCAGGTGCCGAGTCTCAGGATCATTGCTACTGATTACAGCGACAGGGCTGTTGAGAATGCTCAGAAAAATGCAGAAGCTGCAGGTGTTGCCGGTATGATCGAATTTAAAATATGCGATTTTGCCGCAACAGAAATTCCGCAAGGGGTTAGCGGGATCATGTTCGTGAATCCGGAATACGGAGAACGTTTGGGTGAAGTGGCTGCATTAGAGATCACTTATGCCAAGATCGGCGATTTCATGAAACAAAAATGCGGAGGATATTTTGGTTATGTGTTTACCGGCAATTTAGCCCTTGCAAAAAAAATAGGATTGAAAGCAAAACGAAGAATAGAGTTTTATACCAGCACCATCGACTGTCGATTATTGGAATATGAATTATATACGGGAAGCCGGGAAGCGCCAAGAGAAAAGAAGGGTGTAGAATAAAAATATTTCGTTCATCATGCTTCGAGAGTCTCAGCATTGACATAAAATTTACTGTGAAAAAAAGTGATGTCACCCTGTCCATAGGACTCCGTTGGAGAGGCACTCGAAGAGTAAATTAAAAAAGCCACTTGTTTTCGCAAGTGGCTTTTTATATGAAAAACAGGTTTAATTATGCTTTTTCCTCTTCTGTTCCTTCTTCTTCAGTTTCAGTTAATTTGAATTCGATCTTATGTTCTTTCAAGATACCGAACCATTTCACCATCTTCTTCATGTCGCTGGCATACACTCTGTCAAAGTCCATATCCTTATATACTTTCTTAAAATAAGCAGTAATGGCTTTAGCGTCTTTTTCGGAAGGTAATTTCTCAGTGCTTTTATCCATCTCCTGAAAGATCTCTACCAAATTCACATTTTCACGAATGGTAAATATTTCAATGCTTTCCAGATGCGAAAAGTTATGTACACGGCTGCTGACAAACTTAGTGGTCTTGTCTTCTAGAGAACGTACGATAGCACCGTCTGTTTTGCTCCCTACCACTTCAAACAAACCGCTCATGCCCGTAATTGATATCAGTTTACTGTATTCCATATAATTTTTTTAGAGGCTGCAAAGTAAAGGTAATTTGCTTTAAGATGCTTCAGGAGTTTAAATTGCGTTAAATCAGGGAAGATCTTTCAAAAGATTCTCGATCCTAGCTTTCAGTGTTTCATAGTCCGTAAAACCTCTGGCCAGCAAATGAAATTTGGCTTCTCCTGTTTGCAACAGTACGCAGGGGAAACCGGTCACTTGTAATTGTTTGCACAATTGAAATTCGTAATGCGCTTTTTCTTTGTATTCTTCACTTTTCAGTTTGCTGTAAAATGCTTCGGGCTGTATACTGTATTTTTCCAGGAGATGACGATACGCTTCATCATCACAAAGGTCTCTTCCCTCATAATTCAATGCGTATTGCAGATCACTGGCAAATTCAACCTGTCGTAACGGATAATATTCTTTGAAGACACACAATGCAATGGCAGCTTTTTCGGAATCTAGATACCAGTCGCTCAGCTCAGGATTGAAAATATGCCAGAGGAAATCCTTGCCAAATTGGATGCCGGTCCTTTCTTCTACTGCTGTATAGGCTTTTTGAATATAGGGCGCCATGATACCAATAGGCTCTTTCTTTTCGTTGATGATCATGCCGCCTGATAAGACCTCGGTTTCAAATTGTGATTGAAATTCAGCTGCGATCTTTTTTATAACGGGACTAAATCCATAGCACCATCCGCAATAAGCATCATAACAATAAAAGAGTACGGGTTTCATATTGCAAAGATATGTGTCAGCCAACTTCGAGTTGCCTGACACATATCTTTGCAATTGATAAAAGCATATTTATGGTTAAACTATTGAAAACTTTAAAGTGTCAGGCACTTGTTAAGTGGCTGACACTTTAAAAAATATCCCTGATTGCTTCTTCATCGATCACAGCATAACTCTCTTTTAAAAAATCGCCCCAGTTGATATTTAATTTTTGTTTTGCAATTGCCTTATTACACAACTTCCCATTCCTTAGGTTACAATAATCTTGAAATGAAGAAAATTGCCATTCTTCCATTCTATCTACCAAACCTGCTTTTAATGGGTTTTGATGGATATAGTGAAAAGCTGTTTCGGCATAATTGCTTCCAGGGATATTTACCCATTTGGATTTTGTTCTTTGCTGAAAAAGATTTCCATGTCTGTCTGTAGACTTGTTAATGGCTTTTGTGTAAGAACTGAGTAGCATTCGAAAACCAAACGAAAAGGTAGAAACTGGTAATGGAGAGTTGTGAATAGGGGTTAAGCTTTTTTCATTTACATGTATTAAAAAGTGGAAATGATTGGGCATTAAACACCATGCCAATATATCTCCTGCTGGTGATAAATATTTATTACAAAGGACTAAAAAGTGAAGATAGTTCTCAGTATTAAAGAAAACCTGTTGTTTGTAATTTCCCCGATTATAAATATGACAAATATTTCCCTCTGAAAATTGCATGAAAACAATATAGTTAAAATTTATTTAATAATAAAAATAATTCAGCTATTATCCAAGTGTCGAGGTCATTTCATAATTGATTTTCAGCTTGATTTGCCGGGTTGAAGAAAATGCCAAATTTTGAACTAACTATCAAATGTCTTTATGTGTCAGGCACTTGTTAAGTGGCTGACACATAAAGCAGATTATTTTTAACAGTTCACTCATCAACAAAAATCAGCAACAATTGATAATTATATACTTTTGTAATAGTTAATTGTCAATTCTTAATTATTAATTGTACTACTATGCCAGGTTTTGAATTTTTCGGCGACGAAGAAAGAAAGGAAGTGAATGACGTATTAGAAACAGGGATCCTCATGCGCTACGGATTTGATGGTCCGCGTAAAGGTATCTGGAAATCTGTTGAACTGGAAAAAGAGATCTGTAAAACATTCGGCAGTAAATATGCGCAACTTACATCCAGCGGCACAGCAGCTTTAACAACTGCATTGGCAGCTTTAGGTATCGGTGCAGGGGATGAAGTGATCATGCCCGCTTTCACTTTTGTGGCAAGCTTTGAAGCTGTTCTAAGTGTGGGTGCTGTTCCCGTTTTAGTGGATGTGGATGAAACACTGACACTCAATCCGCAGGCAGTATTGAATGCCATCAGCAGAAAAACAAAATGCGTAATGCCAGTACATATGTGCGGCAGTATGGCCGATCTGGATGCATTGCAGCATATCTGCAAAGAACATCACCTGATCTTGTTGGAAGATGCCTGTCAGAGTATCGGTGGCACTTATAAAGGAAGAGCATTGGGCACAATTGGTCATGCAGGAACCTTCTCCTTCGATTTTGTAAAGACAATCACCTGTGCAGAAGGCGGAGTAGTGATGACGAATGATGAAGATATCTATACCAAGTGTGATGGATATACCGATCATGGTCATGATCATAAAGGAGTGGATCGCGGTGCCGATCTGCATCCTTTCATAGGA
>CAIMKO010000056.1 GCA_903841915.1 uncultured Chitinophagaceae bacterium
ACTCGACTACCAAGCCTTTTTGAAAACCCTTTATACCAAGATGTCAAAGATCAAAACCATATTCAATTGAAAATCAACCTAATTTAACCGGACACTAGTGACTTCAACTATATAATCTTAAGATAAAATCCCCTGCTATCCTGAGGGTTAAGAGCTCACATGAGTATCAGCAATTTAACGCCCGAAAAAGCTCATTTTACAAACCAAAAAATATCAAAAACATGGAAAAAAAGAAAATCCTCTGTCAAGCTATACCAGGAATAAGATTGAACCTGTAAAGCCATTTTAGTAATATTGTTTTACTAGGTAAAGCCATATCAGGAATATCACCTAACCTGTAAGTTTTTTCAGTACAAGACATCCCTACTTGCTATATGAATGCTATATGGATACTGTATGGATAATGTATGGATACGGTATGGATAATGTATGGGGACTGTATCAAAATAGAATTTCGTATTTTTTGATGTAATGGTTTGAACTATAAAATATGCCTTTCTTTTAACCCTCTCCAAGGCTTCTTTTACCCTTCTTTTGGTTTTTGTGAAGCAAACCAAAAGCAGTCCCGAAGCAGACCAAAAGAAATCCAAAATTTGGAAAATAAATAGGATATCCCTGTCCTAATAGAATACCCTTCCAACCTGAAAAGCACATGATCCATGAGTCATCCATGAGTTATCCATGGGTTATCTATCGGTTATCTATGGATTATCTATGGGTTGTGCGCCAAACTGACAGACTTTGAAAAAGCCTTAGATCTTGTATGCATGTTACTTCAGCTACCAAAAGAAGTCCCAATTTGAGGGACCATTTGACCATCAACTTCAGAAACAGTCACAACTCCCGACTTCTGACTCTCGTCTCCCGACCCGTTTGGAACCACTTTAATAAATCAAAAGGGATATTGAAAAAAGGGCTTTTTATTTTATTCCGCTGTACTAAAAAAAGCTAAGCTATATAGGTATAAGACTTTGCTAAACAGAAAAATAGTATACAAAAAATAGTTTCCTCTTTTATTTTAAAAGGCTGATAAATTACCTGCCTTCCTATGATAAATATCATAACTATTGCTGTTAGACCATTATAATTTTGGCGCACTAAAAAAACAGTATTGTTATGACTAAACAGAAGAGTAGTTCTAAGAAATATGTTTATTTCTTTGGCGCCGGCAAGGCCGACGGTAATGAATCCATGAAAAATTTATTGGGTGGTAAAGGTGCAAACCTTGCAGAAATGGCGGGTCATCCAAAATTGAAATTACCGGTACCTCCGGGTTTTACGATCTCTACAGACGTATGTACTTATTATTATGACCACAAACATACTTATCCCTCTGTATTGGATACACAGGTAAAAGCGGCTTTACAATCAGTTGAAAAGATCACAGGAAAGAAATTCGGCGATGTCAATAATCCATTATTATTATCCGTTCGGTCAGGCGCAAGACGCAGTATGCCCGGTATGATGGACACCGTACTGAATGTGGGTTTGAATGAAAATACGATCGAAGGATTGATCAAACAATCAGGCGATGCAAGATTTGCTTACGATGCTTACCGCAGACTGGTAATGATGTATGCTGATGTGGTGATGGAAAAAGCAGCAGGCATTGAACCTAAGAATGGTAAAGGCATCCGTAAAGTACTGGATGAAAAATTAGAAGCGATCAAACACAAACAAGGATATAAATCAGATACAGATCTTACCGTTCCTGAATTGAAAGTATTGGTAAAGGAATTTAAAGCAACCGTAAAGAAAGTATTGGGCAAGCCCTTCCCTGAAGATCCATGGGAACAATTATGGGGTGGTGTTGGAGGCGTATTCGGAAGCTGGAACGGTAAACGTGCCATCGAATATCGTCGCATTGAAAAAATACCTGACGAATGGGGTACTGCCGTAAATGTACAGGCCATGGTATTTGGAAATATGGGTGAAGACAGTTCTACCGGTGTTGCGTTTACAAGAAATCCGGGTAATGGAGAAAATAAATTCTACGGAGAATATTTAGTAAATGCACAGGGGGAAGATGTGGTAGCAGGTATCAGAACTCCCGCACCTATCAATAATTATTCTAAGAACGATCAAAGCAGAAACTTAGATACACTGGAAAAATTAATGCCTAAAGCATATAAGGAACTGAATGCGATCCAGGACAGACTGGAAAAACATTATAAAGACATGCAGGACATTGAGTTCACCATTGAAAAAGGCAAACTCTATATGCTCCAATGCCGCGTTGGTAAACGTAATGGTGTTGCCGCAGTTCGTATGGCTACCGAAATGTTCCAGGAAAAACTGATCGATGCAAAGACCGCAGTAATGCGTGTTGCTCCTAATCAATTGGTGGAATTGCTGTTGCCGATGCTGGATCCAAAGATCGAAGCAGTAACCAAAGCCATTGCAAAAGGTTTGCCTGCCGGTCCGGGTGGTGCAAAAGGCCGCGTGGTATTCTCTTCTCTGGAAGCAGTAGAATGGGCATCTAAAGGAGAAAAAGTGATATTGGTTCGTGAAGAAACATCTCCTGAAGATGTGGATGGTATGCATAAATCACAGGCGATCTTAACAACAAAAGGTGGTATGACCTCTCATGCTGCATTGGTTGCAAGAGGCTGGGGTAAATGTTGTATCGTTGGTTGTACCGATATTGAAATTCATGCTGAATCTAAAACATTCAAAGCGAAAGATGGTTCTGTAATTAAAGAAGGCGATATCATCACATTAAATGGTACCAGAGGTTTAGTGTACAATTTGGATATGCCATTGGTTGCTATCGATCTCAATAAAAATAAATCATACAAAGACCTCATGGTTTTGGTGGACAAGATCAAAACAATGGCTGTTAGAACAAATGCCGAAACACCACATGATGCTGCTCAGGCAATGGCATTTGGTGCAGAAGGTATTGGTTTGTTCCGCACCGAACATATGTTCTATGGTGAAGGAAGTGAACAACCATTATTCTTATTGCGTAAGATGATCATGAGTAAAACAGAAGCAGAACGTCGTAAAGCATTGAACGATCTGTATGTGTTTGTGAAGAAAGATATCAAAGACACCATGATCACCATGAAGGGATATCCTGTAACCATTCGTTTACTCGATCCCCCACTGCATGAATTTGTTCCGCATGATGTAGAAAAATTAAAAGAATTAAGCAAAGAACTGGGAATCAGTTTAAGCTTATTACGCAGAAGGGTTCTGGCATTGCATGAAAACAATCCGATGCTCGGTCACCGTGGTGTACGTTTAGGTGTAAGCTATCCTGAAATTACTGAAATGCAGATCAGGGCTATATTAGAAGCTACTGCAGAGATCATTAAATCAGGTAAGAAAGCATTCCCTGAGATCATGGTACCTGTAACTTGTACTGTGAATGAATTGATCCATCAAAAGGCAATTGTTGACAGAGTATATGCTGAAACAATTGCTAAGTTGAAAGTAAAATCTATTCCATATTTATATGGATCTATGATCGAAATTCCAAGAGCTGCATTGCTGGCCGATAAGATGGCAGAAGTTGCAGACTTCTTCAGTTTTGGTACGAATGACCTTACTCAGATGAGTTTTGGTTTCAGCCGTGATGACGTAGGCGGATTCTTACCTAATTATCTGGATCAAAAGATCCTGCATGATGATCCTTTCCAAACCATCGATCAAGAAGGTGTTGGTGAATTGATCAAATTAGGAACAGAACGCGGTCGTAAGACAAAAGCAAAATTGAAAGTAGGTATTTGCGGAGAGCATGGTGGTGATGCAGAAAGTGTAAAATTCTGTCACCGCATCGGAATGAATTATGTTAGCTGTTCTCCATTCCGTGTACCGATCGCCCGTTTGGCAGCAGCACAGGCGGCAGTTGAATCAGGAAAGACAAAAAAATAAGATCAGAGAGTTTCATCCAAACTCCTTGATTTTTGTATAAACTTAAATGATTTTTTACGGCAGAAAATTGAAAAATATTTTCTGCCGTAAAAGATCATCAGGAGTTTTGTTATGCAATCGGGTATCATACGATACTCAGGAAGTAAACTGTCAAAAACTATTTAAAGTTTAGACATTACTTATTACTTTTAGAAAGTATTAATTAAAAATTATGGGTTCTGCTTCTTTAATTGTTTTAATGTGTGCAGGTATTGCATTTGCCGGGGGCGGTATATCTATTGCGTTATTATTTGTAAAGGGCTCAAAAAATGCCCAGAAGGGAGAAGCTTACGAATGTGGCATTCCAACGAAAGGCACATCCTGGGCACAGTTTCAGATCGGCTATTATCTATTTGCACTCATTTTCCTCCTCTTCGATGTTGAACTGGTATTCATGTATCCCTGGGCCGTTGTGGTAAAACAAGTAGGCATGATGGCATTGGTAGAGATCTTGATCTTCTTCTTCATATTGTTCATGGGACTTTTATATGCACATAAAAAAGGAGCATTGAAATGGATGTAAATGATAAAATACAGGCATTGGATTTTCCCGGCGAAGTACTGAATGCCGGAAGCAGTAATATATTGATGAGTTCACTGGATGACGTGATCAATTGGGCACGTTCCAATTCTTTATGGCCCTTAAGTTTTGCTACAAGTTGCTGTGGTATCGAATTCATGCATACCGCTGCTGCCAAATACGACTTTTCACGTTTTGGTTTTGAAGTGGCAAGAGCCTCTCCGCGTCAGGCCGATATGATTATCATTGCCGGAACCATTGTTAATAAAATGGCGCCTGTTTTAAAAAGATTATACGATCAAATGGCTGACCCTAAGTATGTGGTTGCCATGGGTGCCTGTGCTATTAGCGGAGGACCGTTCTTCTATAATACCTATTCGGTGGTGAAAGGCGCAGACCATGTGATACCTGTTGATGTGTATGTTCCTGGTTGCCCACCGAGACCGGAAGCTTTATTGCACGGACTGATATCGTTGCAGGGAAAAATAAAAGCAGGATTAACAAGAGATCAGATCAGGAATAGTGCGGTGATCTCACAATAAATTTGTTGAATAATTTTATGACGAAGGAAGAATTAAAAATAAAGATCACTGAGATACATCCGGAAGCGATCATTGATGAAAGCGGCGAATGGCTGAATGTTTCTGTGGAAGCAGCTGCATTCAGATCTTTTGCAGAACAGGTTCGTATGGATGAGCTGGATCTTGATTATGTGTTTTGTCTAACCTGTGTTGATTGGAAGACACATCTAACCATGGTCTATCATCTTTCATCAACAACCCATCGCCATAATATCGTTATTAAAGTCAAGTTAGACAGAAATAAACCGGAGATCGAAACGATATGCGATATCTGGCGTACAGCAGAATTGCACGAACGTGAAGTGTTTGAAATGTACGGGGTGGTATTCTTACACCATCCTGATCTGCGACTATTGATCTTACCGGATGATTTTGTAGGATATCCGATGAGAAAAGACTTTGAAGATCCTATTAATATGATTAAGCTCTGATATGTTTGAAGAAATTGGTACAACAGAAGAAGGCGATTTAATAATTAATGTGGGACCGCAACATCCGGCAACACATGGTGTATTGCATTTGGTGCTTACATTGAACGGAGAGATCATTAAAAAAGTTGAACCACATCTGGGTTATATACATCGATCTATTGAAAAGATGTGTGAGAGTTTATCCTACCGTCAGTTCATTTATGTTACCAGCAGGATGGATTATCTCTCGGCGCATATTAATAATCATGCCTGTGCATTGATCGTTGAGAAAGGCCTGAATGTGGAAGTGCCGCAACGTGCACAATATATCCGTGTGATCATGGATGAGTTGACACGTATTGCATCTCATGAATTATGGTGGAGTGCCATGAGTATGGACCTCGGCGCATTTACTCCTTATTTTCTCGCATTCAGAGAAAGAGAAAAGATCAATGAAATAATGGAAGAGACTTGTGGTGCAAGATTGACGATGAACTATATGGTCCCGGGTGGTGTGATGACGGAATTGCATCCTGATTTTCAGGAAAAAGTGAAATCATTCATTGTTGATTTCAAAAAAACACTGCACGAATATGATGAACTAATTACAGGCAATGTCATCTTCCAAAACAGAATGAAAGGGGTTGGCTATATATCAAAAGAAGATGTGATTACTTATGGTTGTACCGGTCCTGTTGCAAGAGCCAGTGGATTAAGATCTGATATTAGAAAGATCGCTCCCTATGATGTGTATGATAAGGTTGAGTTTGATGAGATCATAGAAACCGGCGGTGATTGTTTTGCGCGTTATCAGGTTCGTATCAAAGAGATGAGTCAGAGTATCCGCATCATCGAACAATTGATTGATAATATTCCGGAAGGAGATTTTCAGGCCAAAACAAAAGCGGTGCTGAAATTACCGAAAGGAGAATTTTATCAGCGTGTAGAAACAGCAAGAGGAGAATTGGGTGTGTACATTGTGAGCGAAGGAGCGGCACAACCCTACAAAATTAAATTCCGTTCACCCGGTTTTTCTAATTTAAGTGCATTAGATCATATGGTTCGGGGACATAAGATCGGGGATTTTATTGCAGCGATGGGAACATTGGATCTAGTGATACCGGATATAGATAGATAGAGGATGTTGTAAGTAATAAGTGAAAAGTTTTAAGTGAGGTGATCTCACTGAATAACGAAACATTAAACTACTTATAACCTATAACTTAAAACTTATTACTTGAGATGTTTAGTTTAGAAGGATTAACCAATTTTATTCACGAATGGTTGAACGGCCATTTGCCAGCAACATTTGCTCTATTGGTAGAGTTTGTAATTGTTGGCGTTGCTGCTATTGGCTTGTTTGCTGTATTGGGGCTGGGCTTGGTATGGATGGAACGTAAAGTAGCTGCTGTGATGCAGATACGTTTAGGCCCGAACAGGTTAGGTCCGAAAGGGATTTTCCAAACTTCAGCTGATACAGTGAAACTGATCATGAAAGAAGCATTAACACCTTCTAATGCAGATAAATTTTTATTCAATCTTGCTCCATTCATAGTGATCATAGTGGCCATGCTGATATTGGTGCCGATTGCTTTCGCAAGAAATTTTCAGATCTGGGATATTAATATCGGTGTGCTTTATGTTACAGCCGTTTCTTCTTTATCCGTGATCGGGATCTTAATGGCAGGATGGAGCAGTGGCAATAAATATTCTTTATTGGGTGCAATGAGAAGTGGCGCACAAATTGTGAGCTACGAATTATCTGCCGGTCTATCAATCATTTCAATTATTGTATTAACGGGTAGTCTGAAAATTTCTGATATTGTTGCATCACAGGAAAACGGCTGGTGGATCTTTAAAGGACATATCCCTGCCATCATTGCTTTTGTGATCTTTATCATTGCTGCAACTGCAGAAACAAACAGAGCGCCATTTGATCTGGCAGAAGCGGAAAGTGAGTTAACTGCAGGGTTTCATACAGAATATGGTGGAATGAAATTCGCATTATTTTTCTTGTCTGAGTACATCAACATCTTTATTGTGTGTGCCATTTGCGCCACACTGTTTTTAGGCGGATGGATGCCTTTTCATATAGGAAGCTGGACAGCATTCAATCATATCATGGATTATATTCCATCATCAATATGGTTCTTTGGAAAAACGATCTTTTTGATCTTTGTGATCATGTGGTTCAGGTGGACTTTTCCAAGATTGCGTGTTGATCAATTATTGAATTTAGAATGGAAATATTTATTGCCTATAAGTATGTTCAATGTTTTATTGATGACACTGATGGCAATCATGGGATGGCATTTTTAAGTACGAGTATTTGAAGTTAGAAGTATGAAGTTGAATAGTAATGTGAGGATTGGTAAAAAATTTATAAATAATTTGACTACTAAATGTTTTTAGCTGATTACATAAAAGATGTTTACGGAGCTGTTAAATCATTGCTTACAGGCATGAAGTTAACCGGATATTATTTTACACATCATAAAGAGATTATCACAGAAGAATATCCGAATAATAGAGCAACGCTGAAATTGGCAGACAGATTTAAAGGCGAAGTGTGGATGCCGCATGACGAGAATAATGAGCATGCCTGCACAGGCTGTTCTTCCTGTGAGATCGCATGTCCGAATGGTTCTATAAAGATCGTCAGCATGAACGTTATTAATGCAGAAGGGAAAAAGAAAAAAGCGATCGATCAGCATATCTATCGTTTGGATATGTGTACCATGTGTGGGTTGTGTGTAGAAGCTTGTCCAACAGATGCCATTCACATGCGTAACACATTTGAGTTAAGCGTATTTGACAGAAATCATTTAATCATGCGGTTAAATAAACCGGGATCAAAAATCAGGGAGGGTGTAGAATAATGAATGCTTCAGTAATTATATTTTATTGTATTGCAGCCTTTATATTAATAACAGGGTTGTTGGCTGTTATGGGTAGAAAAATATTTCGCTCAGCCATTGCATTGTTATTTTCTTTAACCGGCATTGCCGGATTATACTTCTGGATGGATGTGAATTTTATTGCTGCCGTTCAGATCATTGTCTATGTTGGCGGTATCGTTGTGCTGATCATCTTCTCTATCTTCTTAACACAGAGATCGGGAGAAGAAATGCCGAAGCCACTCATGAAACGAACTATATTTTCTGTGTTGGCGGTCTTATCGGGATTGGGATTGACCTGCAATCTTATAAATCAGTATGGATTCGGGTCTTCATCAAATCAGTCAGCGGCATTCAAAGCAGATGTTGCTGATATCGGAACACAAATGTTAAGTACTACCGAACACGGATTTGTGTTGCCTTTTGAATTAGTGAGTATTTTATTACTGGCTGCATTGATCGGATGTATCGTTATTGCCATGAAAGTTAAACACGAAGAGAAATGAACGAAATATCTATAACACATATTCTTTTTGTAAGTACAGCATTGTTCTTCATTGGTATGTATGGTTTGTTTACACGCCGCAACATGATCACGATGCTGATGGCTGTTGAACTGATATTGAACAGCGTGAATATCAATTTTGTTGCGTTCAATAAGTATCTGTATCCGGGGAAATTGGATGGTGTGTTCTTTACCATTTTTGTGATCACCATTGCTGCTGCTGAAGCTGCTGTTGCAATTGCTATTATTATTAATTTATACAGAAGTCATAATTCCATTGATGTGGAAGATGCGAGCGAACTGAAATATTAACCCCCATCCCCTGAAGGGGTGAAGGAAATAAAAAGATAAAATGAATCATTATTCTTACATAGCATTGATCCCTTTGTTGCCACTGGTGACTTTTTTGGTGCTTGGTTTGTTTGGAAGAAAATATTTTAAGAATTTTTCAGGAACAATTGGAACAGCATCATTGCTGGCATCAACAATATTATCATTATATACTGCATACAATTATTTTTTTATTGACGGGAAGGTGAATGGTGTATTTCAAAAAATCATTGCTTTAAAATATACTTGGCTTCAATTCCTGTCTATCGGACAGGCAGGCTCTTCGAATGTATCGATCGATATGGGGATCATTCTCGATCCTATTTCAGTGATGAT
>CAIMKO010000057.1 GCA_903841915.1 uncultured Chitinophagaceae bacterium
CTTAACTTAATGACATTGCCCTGAAGGGGGGTGAAACCATTGAAGCTTTTAAACATCTTGAACTTCTTAAACTTTCTCACATGTCAAAAAAGAATAAGCCCGATACGAAAGGATTTGTTTTCAGTACCGATCCGAATTTTCGTTTTGAAGAAGAAGAAAATATTATCAAGGAAACTTTGTTGCCTGCACAACAAAAATTAAGGATACGCCTGGATACCAAACACCGCGCAGGCAAAGCCGTTACTTTGATACTTGAATTTATCGGCACAGATGATGACCTCGAAGTGCTTGGCAAAAAAATAAAGAATTATTGCGGCACGGGCGGCAGTGTGAAAGAGGGCGAGATCATCATTCAGGGCGACCAGCGCGATAAGGTTTTGCAATGGTTATTGAAGAACGGATATAGTAATACTAAGAAAGCAGGCTGATCAATAGTCATCTATTTTAACAGCACCCGATTTCATAAGGCTCAATACTTTTTCATAGTCTGCAGAAGAAATGGCTTTTGCTTTGTTTGTATCAATTGCTTTCTGTTCCCAACTGATAGCTTCTTCTTTATTACCCGTTTTATACAATAAACGAGCATACGTATCCATGATAGCAGTGGTTTCTGAAAATTCCAATCCGCGCTTAGCCCATGCAAGTGCTTTTGAAAGATAATTCTTGTCCTTTGTGTATGTATAAACTGTCCATGCGCCATTATTCAATTGGCTTGCAAAATATGCTGTACGAGGTGAAAACATAATCGTTCTAAAGCCTAAGGAATCCTTTTGAGCAGAAGATGAATTGGCGGGTATCGTTTTGAATGTTTTTTCCTTCCGTATTGAATCTTCCTTTTGAATGGTTTCCACTTTTGTTGACATATAAAACCTTTCATAAAAGTTTGCAACGTTTCTCAAATAGTTGGTAGTATCATTTATTCCCTTATAATATTGAAGCATTGTTTCCTGACTAGCCTGTTGCCCTGCCTCAACATTTGGACTAGAGATAAAGGTTGATTGCTTTGCCCCTGCTACACGAAAGGCATAGTTCATATCCTTGTCTGTAATAGCTTTTAAAATAGACTTACCATAAATTCTGTTATTGATCGCAACTCTTTCCGGCTGTGACATTCTAAACCATGCCATATTATAGTTGTCTTTGTTCTTCTGAATGTATTGTTCCGCGATAGATCCATAAATGGGTGCGGCTTTCATAATAAATTGAAGAAATGAAAGAGATGCTGCAGAATCCTCAGGAGCTTTCTGTGTTAATTCATCCAATACTTGTTGCTGAGGTTCCAGATTTAGTTTCCTGATCTTTTCTATTACTTTCTTGATGGCATCAAAACTTCCAATATTATTATAATAGTTTTTCTTAAGCTGTGATAGTGTTGCTTCAGGGGTTTGTTTTTCTTTTAAAGCCTTTTCGATATGGTCCAGATAAGGGATATAGCTCGTACTGCTGCCGCTCATGAAATCTAAAATATTTTTATCGGCATCAAAAAAAAGGATCCCAAAAAAATCAGCAGAAAGAATATATAAAGTCCCTGAGCCATAAAATTCATCCGGCAATTTTTTGACCTTTACATAAATACAGTTGTTATTGATACTGCTTTTTACAAGATTACTTGAAATGCCTTTTGAAGCTACTTCATTACATTCATTACAAGTGGGCGATTCAATAGAGATCATCACGATCTTATTCTCTTTTTTTGCTTGTTTAAATGCATCATCAACCGATTGGGCCTGTACTGTGGTAAAAATGAAATAGAGGGATAAAATAATGAAGCAGAAGGATTTGGTTTTCATATAACAGATTTGAGAATAAATATATGTAACTATTTATTCCTGTCAAATTCATTTTTCTCGTAACTCAAAGCACCACTCGGGCATTGATTCACCTGTTCAATGATCCTTTCTGTTGTTGCGCCGTCCATTTTGATCCAGGGCTTTACAAAGGGATCGAATACCTCTCGAAGATGGGTCCAGCAAAGCTTTGAGTGGATGCAGACATTCGGTTTCCAGATCACCGTTATCTCATCATTGCTATATGTAAAAGTTTCTTTGGGCATAGAATTGATATTAATAATCCAACTCTAATTTCAATCTGTCTTTTAATTCTTTGATCAGGGGATATTGTTCTGCGATCCTTTCGAATTTCTGTTTACTATTCATGGTCATATGCTGCGGCACTTCTTCTTTCACACCTTCTGTTACTAATACAGAAAAAGTAATGCTCCTGTTATTGAACTGATGATGGATATAATCGGTCAGTCCCATTTTCTCCTGCTCAATAAAACGTTGTGCTGTTAATGCAGATACGGTTGCCGTAAAGCGGTTCCCGGATTCGATCTGCAGTTTTGCAATTTTAAAAGTTGCAGCGGAAGAATGTTTCTGCTCCTGTTCCAATTGTGTTGTGTAAGTATCCCAGCAGGATTGAAGTTTGTCGATGATGAGTTCTTCTGATTCCTTTACTTCTTCAATGCTGTATTTATCGCCATACTTTTCGCGTAAAGCATCTAACAGATTTTTCTTGCTGCCTGATGAAGAGACTGTGGACGGTTGACGGTTGACGGTGGAAGGTTGAGGGTGGAAGCTAGAAGGCTGAGGGCTTTCGGCAACAGACTCGCTACTAACGACTAACGACTCCCGACCTACCTGTCCGGTAGGCAGGCTCCCAACTCCCGGCTGGATCATCAACTTAGCCTCAGGAATCGCGACAGATTTCACCTGTATCTGTTCAATTGGCTTTAATTGAAATGCTATCCCAGAATCAATTCGTTTTTTTTTAACAACAGACCCGTCGCTTACAGAAAGGTCGAGGGCTTGTTGCAAGAAATTGAGTTTGATCAATGTTAATTCAACATGCAATCTTTTATTGCGCGCCATTTTAAAATTGATCTCTGCTTCATTCAGGATATTCAAAGCGCTTACGAGATAAGCGGTATTTGCTTTTTTGCTGGCAGCC
>CAIMKO010000058.1 GCA_903841915.1 uncultured Chitinophagaceae bacterium
ACAATTACAGGCATTAACTGAAGCCATATATGAAACTGGTTTTGACAAAGGGGATTTCATAAAAAAAATCCAAGAAAGGGACTAATTATTATGTTTTCATCACGGAAAAGTACAGCAAACCGGATAATGATAACTTTACATTTATATAAATTAAAAGATGAGTAATAAGGCTTTTTTATTTGATTTGAACGGAACGATCATTGATGATATGGAATTCCATGCGAAAGCATGGTACGATGTTTTAAATAATGAACTTCATGCAAACCTTTCTTGGGAAGATGTCAAGGCACAGATGTACGGAAAGAATGATGAATTACTGATACGCATCTTTGGGGAAGGATATTTTACAAAGGAAAGGATGCGAGAGTTGTCGGTAGAAAAAGAGAAACAATATCAGAAAGCGTTTACCCCTCATTTAAAATTGATAAAGGGGCTGGATATTTTTCTTGAAAAGGCGTATCAGCAAAATATCCCTATGGCGATCGGCACAGCCGCCATCCTATTCAATGTGGATTATATTTTGGATGGATTGCATCTTCATAAATATTTTAAAAGCATCATCAGTGCCGATGATGTAGCGATCAGTAAGCCTGATCCTGAAACATTTGTTACATGTGCTGATCAGTTGGGTGTTAGTTATGATCGATGTATTGTTTTTGAAGATTCTCCGAAAGGAGTGGAATCTGCACTGCGTGCAGGAATGCAAGCAGTGGTTATAAAAACGTATCATACGATAGAAGAGTTTTCGCATCTTCCCAATGTTTTAATGGCAGTGGATGATTATACGGATCCTGCATTGCAGCAGCTTTTTCATTGAAAGAATTTAGTTAAAAGGATATAAGAATACAAAAAGTGATTCATCTTTGAATCGCTTTTTTGTATTTCGTGCCTTAAACTAGCTTGCGTTCGAACTTTTGGTTGAAGATATAAGCCCTGTAATAAAATTTGAGATAAAAATCGGAGTCGTACATATTCTGTCAAAGTAATGAGAGCTTTATGCTAAAGATTAATAACCTTAAAAATAGTAGCTCAGATTATTTAACAACTGTATGTAGTAAACGTTGCGAAGATTCTCTTATAAATAATTTTGGTTTTAATACAATTTCACGGCTTGTCATATCAATATCGCTATTCATCATTTCAATAAAAACTTTTGCTGCCGCCTTGCCTATTTCAAATGCAGGTTGATCAACACTGGAGATGGCAGGGGTTAGCAATTTTGTTACGGGCTCATTATTAAAGCCTACTAATCCAATGTCGTTGGGCATTTGCAGCCCTTTTTCTTTTATTGCAAGCATTGCTCCAATCGCCATTCTGTCGCTGATCGTAAATATCGCATCGGGTCGTTTTTTCATGCCCAATAATTCTTTTGTAGCGAAATATGCATAGTCTTGATCAAAATCACAATGAATGATCAAATCTTTTTGTACTCTCATATTATTATGCTTCAGTGCTTTTAAATAGCCATCTACTCTTTTATTGCTGATGTCTAATGTATCCGGTCCTGCAAGTACAGCAATGCGCTTATATCCCTGTTCTATTAAATGTTGTGTAGCCTGGAAACCGCCGTCTTCATTGTCAAGCCTTATTTTAGGTGCAGCTAAATCAGTTGGAAGTCTATCGAAAATAACGATCGGTTTTTTTTGATCCTGGATCTTTTTAAAATGGTCCACTAATTTTGTTTCACTGGATATAGAAATAATAAAACCATCTACTAAACTTTCCATCAGCCTTCTGGTATTTACAATTTCCCTGCCATAACTTTCATTACTCTGACAAACCATAACTGTATAGCCTGCTTCTAAAGCTACTTCATCAATTCCTTTGACCATCATTGATAAAACATAATCCAAATTCGGTACAATTACACCAATACTGTGTGTTTGTTTATGTAAAAGACTTAATGCTAATTGATTGGGCTGATAATTTATTTCCTCAGCTAGTTTGAGAACAGCCTGGCGGGTTTCGGGGTTTACTTCTGATGCATTTCGCAAAGCCCTCGATACAGTCGAGATCGAAATATTTAATCTCTTGGCAATGTCTTTGATCGTAGGGGCCTTAATCATAAAATGATTTTGTGTAAAAAGTAAAGCTAAAGCATAATTTTTATGAGAATATCGGAAGCGTTACCGGAAACGTTCTCGGAAGCCATTTATTTGAATAATTCAAACATAATGATAGAAATAATGAATTCCATCTAATAAATCACGATTTATTTTATAAAAAATAAGCGGACCATTTAATTACTGCCTATTCCTTTTACGATAATATTGGTAAATTATTAAGAGTGAGATGTAGTCACGAAACAATTGCATCAACCTTTAATAGTCATTAGAAATTTTATTTAACGTTTGCTCAAAAAACTAAAACTGCTCATATGAAGAAGCTACGATGCTTGCTGTTAATGTTGCCCTTGATCTTTTCAGTGGTACTAGTTAACGCACAAAAAAAAGTGATCACCGGTAAGGTCACAGATCAAAGCACAGGAGAAGCACTGCCTGATGCAAATATTAGAACAGTAAAATCTACTACAGGTACCATTTCAAAAAAAGACGGTACTTTTTCGATTGCAGTGGATTCTGCTTCTACCTCTTTAGTAATATCATTTGTAGGGTATGGTCCACAAACAATAGCAATTGCAGGAAAATCTGTGATGAATGTTTCTCTCGTTCCTATTACTACTTCCAATAATGATGTTGTAGTGATTGGTTACGGAACGCAAAAGAAATCAAGTGTTACCGGTGCTGTGTCTAAATACAAAAA
Organism: uncultured Chitinophagaceae bacterium; assembly: GCA_903841915.1. Taxonomy (GTDB): domain Bacteria; phylum Bacteroidota; class Bacteroidia; order Chitinophagales; family Chitinophagaceae; genus CAIQDX01. Next base: position 2,764 of record CAIMKO010000058.1, read on the forward strand.
CGATAAGATGGACGAATTGCCTGTATCGAGATTAGATCAGGCATTGCAAGGGAAGATCGCAGGTGTTCAAATTGATAATATTGCATCTGAAGCCGGTTCTGACCCAAGGGTGAGAATTCGTGGAACAAGTTCAATCAATGCAGGACAGGATCCATTGGTTGTTGTCGATGGGCATCCGGTTCCTGATGGACTTGCTTTTGTTAATACAGCTGATGTAGAATCTGTTGAAGTTTTAAAAGATGCTGCATCTGCCGCTATTTATGGATCACGTGGTGCGAGTGGCGTTATTTTGATCACCACAAGGAGTGGTAAATTTGAAAAGACGAGGTATAATATTAAAGTGTCTACCGGTACGAAGAATCCGTACAAAGTATACCCGATCATGAGTACAACTGATTATACGAATCAGTTATATTCAGAAGCTGCATTGAGATTTGCTGATACTGCATGGTCTAATTACGCAACTGCAGCACAAATAACTGCAAAAGGCAATTTGGCCTCAACAGCAGAGAAAGGAGCTTACCTGGTTGAAAATGGCATTAATGGCGGCGTAATGACCGATTGGCAACAAGCTGCATTGAGAACAGGGAACACAAAAAATGTTGATATTAATGTATCCGGAGGGACCAATAATTTGAAATATTTTCTCTCAGGTGGGTATCAAAATGATCAGGGAATGATCTTGCATAGTGAGTATGAACGTTATAGTCTTAGGAGTAAGATAGAAGCACAACTCAGTAAGAAGGTTAAATTGACACTGAATCTAAACCCTTCCTATTTTAAGAGAGAAACACCTTCTACCAATTTTACGGACTTTACCAGAGTATCCTCTTATTTACCATTAACATTGAATGCTGCCCAGGCTGCATTTATAAGCCAAAATCCGACTTATGCAAATGTCAAAGCCGGTGATTTTGCACAACCAAGAATGTTTAATGATTTGCCTTATAGCGGAACTATGCCAGATGGAAGTACTTACACTAACCCGGCAGGAACAGCTTTATCTATAAGTTCCAGTGCGAATAACTCTCCTTATTCAATATTACAAACGCAAAGAATTAATACGGATGATTACAGAGTATTATCATCAGGTGACTTGACATTTAATATCCTTCCAGGATTAACTTTTAAAACTTTGTTGAGTGCCTATTTAGATTATACGCACGGGCTGAATTTTGCAAAAAGTAATTCGAGTGCTGCGGGTGCAATAAGCAAAGGTATTTATACTGATCGTCTGTATTTTGATCTGTTGAATGAAAATACATTCAATTATATCAAACAAATCAATGATCATTCTATAAATATCCTGGCAGGGTTTACTGCACAAAAAACAAAGATCAATAATCAACAAATAACCGGGTTGAATTATCAAAGTGATAATATCACAACCCTGAATACTGCGTTATCCATTGATCAACCAAACTCTTATAACACAGTAAATTCGGTAGGATTGCTTTCTTATCTGGGTCGTATTAATTATGGGTATAAAAATAAATATTTATTATCTGCCAGTTTCAGGGCAGATGGTAGTTCCTATTTTAGTACCGGAAATAAATGGGGCTATTTCCCATCTGTTTCAATTGGATGGGTTGCCAGTAAAGAAAAATTTCTCCAAAATATTCGTTGGATAGATAATCTGAAATTCAGAGGCAGTTATGGTGCTACAGGTAATAACAGAATCGTTGATTTTGCATTTGTTGATCTATTGTATGCTGCTAACTATCCTACAGGTGTGGGCACCGGTACATCAACCCAAGGGTTAATTCCATCTTCTTCAGTTTTGTCAAATCCTAATATTACTTGGGAACGTACATTTCAATATAATGCCGGACTTGATATGACAATCCTTAAAAACTTACTTACCATTTCATTAGATGTTTATCAATCAAAGACAGATCATCTTTTGTTAAGTCAGGCAGCAATGGGTTTATCCGGTGTTCCTCAAACATGGAACAATATTGGTAAACTTCAGAACAACGGGATTGAGTTAGATATCACTTCAAATAATATCAGAACCAATAATTTCAAATGGACAACATCTGCCAATATTTCTCATAACGTAAATAAATTATTACAGTTAGGTAATGAAACCTATTTGTTGAGTACAGGAGAGCGGCAAGATGTATATATGAATAAAGTAGGCGGGCCTTTAATTCAATATTTTAATTTTAAAACCGACGGTATATGGTTATCACAATCGGCAGTTAATACAGCTACCGCAAGTGGTCAAACAAGTGCATTGGCCGGATATTTTGCAGCAGGTGCTTTGAAATTTAAAGATCAAAATGGCGATAAAGCTATTGATCTAAATGATCGAACAGTTATTGGAAATCCTTATGCAGATTTTACATGGGGTATCACTAATAGTTTCAATTATAAAGGTTTTGATCTAAGTTTTTCATTACAAGGCAGACAAGGCGGACAATTGCTGAATGGTGATGCATTCTATAATGAAGCAAGGAAATATAACAGAGCATACAATAATAACAGATGGGTAAGTCCTGCTAATCCCGGTGATGGCAAAACACCCTATTTCACAAATGGATATTCTAATGCATGGACACAGAGTGATTATATAGTAGAAGATGCATCCTATTGGGCATTAAGGGAAGTATTATTAGGATATACATTGCCTGCAAAACTGGTTCAAAAAACCAAATTAGCTTCTGTTCGTTTTTATATGTCTGCTCAGAATTTGTATTATCATTTTGCCAAAAATTACAGAGGCATCAATCCTGAAGCAAGAAATACTACCGGCGTATATGCTACTCCATTAGCAGATGGTTATCAGCGTGGCGCTTTTCCGATCAACAAAGCTGTTTTATTTGGAGTGGATATTAATTTTTAATAATTAAAACTTAACTATATGTGCTTTAAAAAATATTTGATTGTTCTTGTTTGTATGGGGTTGTTCTCATGTAAAAAAATAATTGATCTCTACCCTGTATCAAACCTTAACACCGCTACCTATTATTCTACCTCCGATGAGGTACAAACCGGCTTATTAGGATGTTATAGTGTTATGCAGAAGTCTATGTATTACGAATGGCAATTAACAGAGATGCGAAGTGATAATACTGATATGGGTGTTCCAACCAGTAATAACTCTGTTAACAGAGATCAGAGTGATCTGGATGAATTTATACCTGCAACTACAAATACCACTGTTTATAATTACTGGTTAACCACTTATAGTACTATCCGTAATGCAAATATCATTTTGCAAAATTTAGGGGTTGTATATGATCCTGCTGCTGGTACTATTAGTTTGTCTGCTATTCAATTGAATATTTCAGATTCTTTACGTAAACAATATGCCGGAGAAGCAATGGTTATTCGTGCAAATTCCTATTTCAATTTAGTACGATTATTTGGTGGTGTTTTTTTAGTGCAAACTCCAATTGCAGCCGAAGCAGCAAAGGGGGTTAATAGATCTACAGTTGATGATATCTATAAATTTATTCAGGCAGATCTGTCTACCGCTGTAGGATATTTGAATAAACAAAAATTCAGTGCATTACCTGCTGCAAGTATTGGTAGGGCAAATGCATGGGTTGCAAAGGGATTATTGGCCAAAGTGTATCTAACACTTAATAATAAAGCAGGGGCAATCACTTTATTGCAAGACGTTATTTCTAATAGTGGGTATAGCTTGCAAGCCACTTATGCAAATGTGTTTTCAATCACTACTGAAATGAATAGTGAGATAATGTTTGCAGTTCGTTATAAAGCAGGCAATTTAGGATTAGGTTCTACTTTCGGAAATGATTTTGCTCCTTTAGGCAGCGGTTCAGCTGTGATTAATGGTTCCGGTTTAGGCTGGAATTATCCTACGAATGATATGGATACCACTTATGGTGGTTATACTTCGGGCGGAGTAGCGATTCCTTTAGATCCGCGTAAAGCAACTTCTATGTCATCTTATGGAACTTCCAAATTATTGTATGTAAAGAAATATTTAACCCCGGTAGTTACAGCGAATGACGGAGAATCTGATTGGCCGGTGCTGCGTTATGCTGATATTATTTTAATGATGGCAGAAGCTCAGGGTTATTCTGCAGCCAGTATTACTTTGATCAATCAGATCAGAACAAGAGCAGGAGTGGCTGTATTACCGGTAACTGTTAATACGGTTGCTCTATTTGAAAAGGCATTATCAAATGAGAGAAGATTAGAGTTTGCTTTTGAGAATCAAAGATTCTTTGATCTGGTAAGATTTAATACAACAATGACCACCATTACAGCTCAGCAAACTATTAAAGATCATTTGGCTAAAGAATTTGCAAGTCATTATGCATCTTATAGTCCTGTAATACCATTGGCCACTTTGCAATCTTATGTCACAACTGATAAACTATTGTTGCCAATACCTCAACACGAAATTGATACCAATAGTCAAATTGTTATTCCTCAAAATACGGGTTATTAAGTTTGTAACCGTTTTTAACTCATCTCTAAAAAACGATTGTATCAGTTACTCAAAAAGTAGCTGATACAATCGTTAGAACAAAAGTTTCAGCAACATGAATAAGGGTATAAAAACATATTTGTTTGTAACCATTGTTTTGCTTGGGAATACTTTATTTGCTCAGGAAACTGTTTCAAAAGGAAGCCAGCCGATCAAAATAGATTTTAGTGTTATTGAGAAAAATAAAAATCAGCTGAATAAACAAGCAGGGCTTAGGAAAGATGCTTATGAGGTACTCATCAAAAATGCAAACAAACTTTTGCTGTATACGCCTGTAAGCGTGATGGAAAAAAAGCAAATGCCGCCAAGTGGGGATAAGCATGACTACATGAGCATTGCGCCATATTGGTGGCCGGATCCTTCTAAGCCAAATGGCATTCCATATATAAGAAGAGATGGTGAATTTAATCCTGAAATCAATGATTATACGGATAAGGATAATATGCCTAAACTATGTGAGAATATTTATTTCTTATCACTGACTTATTATTTTTCGTCCAAAGAAGAATATGCTGCCCATGCAAGTGAACTCATTAGGGTTTGGTTTTTAGATAGTGCTACTAAAATGAATCCGAATTTGAATTTCGGACAATCCATTAAAGGTGTTACTGATGGAAGAGGGGCAGGATTAATAGATGCAAGACATTTTATTTTTTTATTAGATGGAGTACAATTATTGCAGCAATCTAAATCGTGGAATGCCTCACTTCAAATGCAACTTCAAAAATGGTTTTCTGAA
>CAIMKO010000059.1 GCA_903841915.1 uncultured Chitinophagaceae bacterium
GGCATCTGCATTATTACCAACTGCAATACCATCATTATCAATGGTTTTTTTTGTTCCTGCACCAGTAATAGTAAGGTCGTAAGGAGTAAGTTGGGATTGTTTACTTGCACCGCTGATATTAGGCACCCGAATAATGAAATTACTATTGGGTGTTAATTGACTAACACTATATTTAGCAGAAGCTGTAGATGTTCTGGTAGCATCGCTCGAAAAATAATATTCTCCGTTTACGTCAGTGACTGCAGTAGCTATCACTGCATTGCTTTTTATTAGTTGAACAGTAACACCTGAAATTCCCTTTTCATCTGCATCCTGAATACCATTCGCATTCGCATCTAACCAAACACGGTTACCCAGTTCAATGGGAGCTGGTCCGGTAATAATTTCCATATCCCCTAATCCATTGGCTTTACCAAATAAGGCAACACTGCTACCGGTATATAAAAGTTCACCATTAGAAGCAACACCCGTTGTATTTGTATAATACCGTATTGATCCGGTCCACCAGGCTGTAATGGCATCATAAGAACTGGTCAATACTTCCCCTTTTCCGGGCAATAGGCCTAAACTACCTGTACTGTTTTCTTCATGGTCCAAACCAAGTGAGTTATTTGTTATATCGCCTATTCCTAAATTCCCACCGCTGGCTCCTACTGCTGAACCATCTCCTTGTCTAAATCTATCCGTATAATAGTATTCGCCTCCACCTGGTCCTTGTTTATTTCCGGCACCTACAGTAGTGATAGCACCTGATTTACCGTTACTTTCCATAACAAAAGTACCAACTGACTTAGCCGCTCTTAGAATATCACCAGCAGAGTTGCCTGTATATAATGTATTAGAACCGGTATTTGTACCTAAGTTGGCATTGCCCGTTTGATTCCCTGTTCTATCCATGATTCCCAGGATCATTGACCCATCTACCGCGTCAAATTCAATCCCCGATAAAATGGGTTGAGGGTACATCGGATGCCCGTTCACCAAGAGGTCCGAAAAATTGGCTGTCCAAGGATGCCAAGAAGTATTTGACAAAGTATTATCCGTTCCATTTGGATCTCTATAAGGGGTGGAGCTGTTTCCTCCAAAACCTGAATTTAGGTTAGCATTTCTATTATAGGTTAAAGGTGAAGACAGAACCTGTGTAAATGAAGCCGAACCCGGTGCTGCAGCAACATCCACTTTATATACATATGCCGTTAATTCAGTTCTGTTAATTGCAGAAGTATTAGGATTAACACCATCCTGAACACCGCCTACATAAACAGCACCTCTGTAGCATTTAACAGCAAATGGTCTGAATGTTGAATTGGCAGAGTTTACCGGAAATGCCGGATAGGCAACAATTTGAGAAGCACTGTTGGGTGCAATACCACCTGAAATATCTACTCTCCAGAGTTTACGGTCATTTAAATTAACCACGTAAAGATAATTACCATCATCAGAAATGGCCATTCCTCCAATACCCGTTTTACCTACTTTATCAAACATTTGTTCGTCATAATTGGCGCTAGCTTTGTTTCCAGCACCAGTAGTAAAGTTTCGGGTGACTGTACCCGCATCAAAAGCAGGATTAACAGCATGCAGATCAACAAATGAACCTGTATTATTACTATTGGCAGCCGTTTTTGCAGCGGTTGTTACATAAATACCGGCAGAACCCAAAGCCCCCCAAGCCACATGTCTTTTAGCAAATGCACCGTAAAACAATTTATCGGTTTGTTTTTGATAAGCTGTTCCCCAAACTGAACCTATTTCGCCCATATTACCTATGATCGTTGGTCCGGCTGTAGCATTATAATTATAGGAATATACCGCATCACCTGCTGCTGCAGTTGAAGCACCTACTCTATTATCACCATTAACATAGCCCGGAATGATCACTTTCGGGTTGGCATTATCAACATATTCTCTTGGATAGTTGACTCCAAAATTACAGCTAGCATTAGGCGCAGTTGCAAACTGAACACTTGTTCCATTACCTGCACCAAAAGGTGAAGGGAAATCGCCATTGCTCCAACCTGTAAATTCAACGCGAACTTTTGTTCCTGAAGGTATTTGACCACTTGTAAAACTATAAACACCTGAGGCAGCAGAAACGGTAGTACCTAAAACGGCACCTGCAGCATTATACGCTGTTACAGTGATCCCGGCTACTCCTGGCTCGTTGAAAGTCGCAGCATTATCCTTCGCTCCATTGCCATTAAAATCACGGTAAACTGTACCACTTATCTGGGCATTGGCATAAAGGCCACAGGAAAATGTTGCAAAAAACAAAAAGTACCGCAATACAGAGCTTCCTTTTAGGTTCTTAGCAATAAGAAACTTAATGTAAATAGGGGTCATAAACAGTCTATTATATGTAATTTGTATCAAAAAGGAAGGTTTCTCTTGTAAAGAAAATTCCAATTTGCTGTAGATTTTGCTTAGGCAAAGTCCTAGTAAAAATAGAAAACTTTGCCCGATAATCGATTAAAATATCATTAAAAATTGGATTAAATGACAAACCTCATCCTTTTAGTCAATTATTTTATTTATAGATAGTTTATGGCATCAAAACTACCCAGCCAAAAAACTGATAAACAATAATCTATTAACTTTAAGAAAATATGACCCGTTCCATGAGTGCAAGTTTTAAAGGGCGTACCATCATAAATCTTATATGCAGTAAATACTGTAGTCTTATTATCAGCTTCGGCGCAATTGTATTCACGCATACTGTTTGTTTTTCTCAAAGAAATATTCTTCCCTGCCAAAGCCAACCTTACTTCATAAAAAAATTAGGATTCGATCCGCTATGGTCAGCATTCAGTAGCTCTGAAAAACAAAAAACAGGAATTGTCCTCGTTGAATTATTAAAAGAAAACAATCAAACTTCCCCAACCCTGCAATCCAAAAAAGGAAGAATCTATCAAGATCCGAGTTGGAGTAGTGCCGGATATTTGTCTACTATTAGTTTCGATGCACTGGGCAATATTTACAGCATCCCTGCTCCCTTGATCTCCATGATCTATAATAAGCCAAAAGATCAAAATATTATTTATCGCATTGATGCTTTTAGTGGTATCATGAGTGCCTGGCTGCAATTGCCTTTTTGTACTCCCGCTACTACCCATAATCCTTACGGCTTATTAGGCTTGACTTATGATTGCAGCAGTTATCATTTATTTGCAGCCAGCATTGGAGGTTCATCAAAATATGATGAGAAGGGCATTATTTTCGACATCGAAACAAAAACAAAGAAAATACTGGACACTTTGAAAGGAATTGATGCAATGGGCCTGGCGGTAAACTTTGATGAAAATGGAATCAGAAGATTATATATTGGCAAAACAAGGACCGGTGAAATATTTTCTATACCGATAGGTGATAACGGGAAATTTATCCGCTCTAAGATCAGAGCTGAATTTTCACTCGAAGGATTAGGAATAAGAGGCGATGATAAACCAAGGAAAATAAAATTCAGCAATGGTTTAATGGAAGTAAGTGGTATCGAATTTAATTACA
>CAIMKO010000060.1 GCA_903841915.1 uncultured Chitinophagaceae bacterium
TCGCCTTTGAGTAAGGACTTACTCGTTTATTTGAAACAAAATTTAACCGATATGAATGAAGTGATCACCATACAATGATCTCGATCTCGCTTATTTCAATTCCTGCATATCCACCAATCTTTTATACATACCGTCTTTTTCCATGAGGGAATCATGATGGCCGCGTTCGATGATCTCTCCATGCTGTAACACAATGATCTCATCTGCATGGCGAATGGTAGACAAGCGATGCGCGATCACGATACTGGTTCGGTTTTGCATCATATTATTAATGGCATCCTGCACCAAACGTTCGCTTTCGGTATCTAATGATGAAGTGGCTTCATCGAGTATTAATATCGGCGGGTTCTTCAATACCGCCCTGGCAATCGTTAAACGTTGTCTTTCTCCGCCGCTGAGTTTACTGCCTCTGTCGCCGATATTGGTAGCATAGCCCTCCTCTTTCGACATAATATAATTATCGGCATTGGCGATCTTGGCGGCATCGCGGATCTGTTCAGGTGTGGCATGCGACATTCCCAATGAAATATTATTGGCGATCGTATCATTGAACAAAATGGGCTCCTGTGTTACAATGCCCATCAAAGTCCTTACACTATACAAAGAATATTCTTTGATATTGATCCCATCGATCAGTAATTCACCACTGCTTACATCATGAAAACGCGGAATTAAATCCGCCAATGTACTTTTTCCTGCACCACTACTTCCCACCAAAGCAATGGTCTTTCCTTTACCGATGGTGAGGTTGATATTTTTCAGGATCACTTTATCCTCATATAGAAAACTTACATTCTTAAACTCGATGGAATCATTGAAACTGCTGATCTGTTTTCCGTTCTCATTCTCATCCACTTTTACGGGTGCTTGTAATATCTCTTCAATTCTTGTGATGGCAGCAGATCCTTTCTGCATATTATAAAATGAAGTAGACAAGGATTTTGCCGGATTAATGATCTGGCTGAATAAAATGATATACATAATAAACCCTGCGGCATCCAATCCTACTGAACTAGATAATACCAGTTTGCCACCAAACCAAAGGATAGCGATCAATACCAGCACGCCCATAAATTCACTTAAGGGTGATGCAAGGTCTCTGCGCAATTGCATTTTCCTTCTCACCTGAAACAGGTCATTATTGGTTTTCAGGAATTTGCCTCTTAATATAGATTCGGCATTAAAAGCTTTGATCACTCTTAATCCTGTAAGGGTTTCTTCCAGTGTAGACAGTAATTCTCCCAGATAAACTGCAGAAACATTGGATTGTTTCTTCAGGCTACGGCTGATCCTGCCGATCACAAAGGCAGTCAGGGGTAGAAAAATAAATAAGAATAAAGATAAAATGGGGCTGATAAATATTAGGGCGATCAGAATAACGATCACATTGATCGGGTCTTTGATCAATCCTTCCAAAGTACCTACCACCGATGTTTCTATTTCAGCAATATCATTGGTCATCCTGCTCATCACATCCCCTTTGCGTTGATCGGTAAAATATCCGATGGGCAGTTGTAATAGCTTATTATAGAGTTCGGCTCTCAATTTAGTGACCACACTCATCTTGATGGGAGCCAGCACATAAAAGCTGAGATAGAAGAAAAGGTTTTTCAGAAAAACGGAGACCAGTATCAATAAACAAATGATACCTAAAGCAAGCACGGGACCGTCCTTACCATTTGCCTGAATAAACATACCCAATTCGTAGTTGATATATTTCAATACATCAAAAACGCTGTTGGGCTTTACCAATACCATTTTCTCTTTTGCAAAAATGATGGTCATAAAAACAGGTAATCCCGAAAAAGAGATCAGGGAAAAAGCAATGGACAATACAGAAAATACAAAGTATAAGACAATGCCTGAACTATGTGAACCCAAGTATTTAAACAGCCTTGCGTATTTTTTCATTTTTGTTAATTGATCGGTAACAACAACAAAATCTATGCTGCTACCCGTAATCATGCTAAATTTACAGCCACCAAAGGTAAAGGTTATGGAAGAAGGAAAACGTCAAAAACAAGTTGCGGCCGTATTGCAGGAAGAATTGAATGAGATTTTCAGGAGACTGGGTTTGAATATGATGCATAATGGCATGGTATCGATCTCTTCTGTAAAAGTGACGCCCGATCTACTGGAAGCAAGGATCTATGTGAGCTTATTTCAGATAGAACAACCCGAATTGGCCATGAAGCAGATAGAAGACAAAGCTTGGGAGGTGAAGAAACATCTGTCAGAAAAAGTAAAACACCAGTTACGCCGCATTCCGGTATTGCAGTTCTATTTAGATGATACACTGGACCATGTTTTTAAAATGGAAGAATTGTTTAAACAGATTAATACAGATCCCAAACCGGGAGAAGCAAAAAAATAATACACCGGCAACCCGAAAAAATATACATTGAATTTCTTATTTGCCTGGCGATACTTTAAATCAAAAAAAAGCACTAATGCCATCAATATCATTGCATGGATTAGTGTGATTGCTATTGCTGTAGGTACTGCTTCCCTTATTATTGTGCTGAGTGTATTTAATGGTTTTGAAGACCTGGTAAAGGGATTATACGCAGATTTTTATACAGA
>CAIMKO010000061.1 GCA_903841915.1 uncultured Chitinophagaceae bacterium
AGCATTTCTTTAACAGCATTATTCCAGAAAATATCGCCTACTTTTTGATGAATGCCTTCATCACCAAAAACAGCTAGTTGACGGTCCTTCATTGCAACATACACCAGCACAGCATTACGCTGTGCGGTGTTTCGCATATTAAGATGACTGAACAATTCAATGGAACGATCCAGGGGATTGACGAAACGGCATTTACTTTCGATGTACACTCTTATTTCGCCACTGGTTCTGCATTCGGCAGACTGAATGGCAGAAACAACCAATTGCTTTTCTTCGTCGCTGAAAAGATCAACTGCCTTTTTTCTGAATAGGTTTAGCATATTGTTATTATAACAATTAGAATTTTACTTCAGGAGCTTTTTCGCTTCCTGCTTCTGCTTTGAAACCTTCCTTGGCTTTAAATCCGAACATGCCTGAAAATATGTTCATCGGAAATGAACGCACTTTTACGTTATAAGTCTGAACAGCGTCATTGAAGTCGTTACGAGCTACTTTGATACGGTTTTCTGTTCCTTCCAATTGAGCCTGTAATCCGCGGAATGCATCATTGGCACGAAGGTTAGGGTAGTTTTCAGATACAACTAACAATCTTCCCAATGCCTGTGATAACTGTCCTTGTGAAGCCTGGAACTGTTGCAATTTTTCAGGAGTCAGGTCTTTGGCATCCACTTTCATTTGAGTGGCACTTGCCCTTGCAGCTATTACATTCTGTAATGTAGTTTGCTCAAAGTTGGCTTCACCTTTTACAGTATTTACCAGATTAGGTATCAGATCAGAACGGCGCTGATAATCGCTTTGTACTTTATTCCATGCATTCGTAACAGCTTCATCCTGCTGAACCAACCCATTGTAACCATTGCATCCTGAGAATCCCAGAATTACTATTAATATTCCAATTACGATCAGAACGATGTTTCTTGTACTCATAGTTTTTAAATTTGATGTGCTAAATATACTGCAAAGGAAATACCTGAATATTAATTTATGACGGAACGGCAGTAATTAAAAAATACACCTTGTTGCAAAGAGGATGGATGGCAAAATGAATTGCAAACAATAGGGTTAATCATTTTCTTTAGCAAACCCTGTTGCTAACTTATCTAATCTTTCTTTGCTCAATCTTTCTTTAGCGCCTGCTATAACAATTCTATAACGGAATGTGGAAGACTCTCCTTTCTTTAATGTAAACTGCAGATTTTCTTTCCCGTTACTGAATATTTTTTGACCTAAAGGATTGGCGGCAAACAATCCATACCCTCTAGCATGCCAGTAAGTTGGATAACCGATATTTTTTGGATGATCGATCACGGCAATGCTGATCAGTTCATTGTTTTTCTTCCCATACAATAAACACCAGTTCCCTCTTGTGGCCCAGGCACTGTCACCTTCCTTTCCTTGGCTGGTAATATAATTGCCGTTGATAGCTGGGTCTTTCATTGCTTTCACTGTTGTAACAATGCCTTTGTCATCAGTAAATTTTTTGGTTTCCATGGTTGGTATCTGCAATTCTTTAGTGACCCGCATCCCCAGCATTCCATCTTTGGCATCATTAAAAACAACATCCTTCATAGCAGTTAATGTAGTGATCCTGTCAATGATTCTTTCTTCCTCATTTCCGCTGAAAAGAAAGCTGGTTTGTTCTTCCAATAAAACAGATTGATCATGATCGATCCAGTTGGCACTCATTTTAATTTCGGCTTTCTTTCCACTTTTCACAGAGATGATTTTGCTTGTCTTGATGCTGCCATAAGAACTCTTCTTTGATTCTGCTATCGCATAAGAATTATTCCAGAAGTCAAGTCCGTTTACGTTTTCGTAATTGAACCAGATACCGAGATGGTGCGGATGGTCGGTTGGCTCACCTTCTCTCGGCACTAATGGAAAACCTCTGGTGATCAATTGCTGACCGGGAGAATAAACCGGATATAAAACTGGTTTATATAAAGTATCACTGTACAGTAGTGTTGTAAATGCTTTGCCATTGATGGTTACTATGACTTCATTTTTTTGTTTATCATCAGTTAGTTGCACTGTTTGATTTTTTTGCGCATTTGCCATAGCAATGAATGATATAAAAAAACAAAGGATGAATAATTTGTTAGAGAGAAATAATGATTTCATATTGATAAGCGTTCTTTTTAAGAAAAAGATTTATTTAATTTTTAAATGTCAATGCTGAGGTACTCGAAGCATGATTTATTAGCGATACATTTTAACTTCACCCTTCGAGTGCCTCAGGGTGACATCCCAATTCATAAAATGTAATATTCACTTATAAATATACGTCTACAAAAAACAAAAGCGGCCATACAAGTATGACCGCTTATAAAAAAGGATGATACTTTATTCGTTCA
>CAIMKO010000062.1 GCA_903841915.1 uncultured Chitinophagaceae bacterium
ACCTGTTCGTATTCTTTGATCATAAATCGGTAAGTATCTAAATACTTCCGCTCCACTGTCATATCATTGGTATTTATCGCCATAACAAAATTTAGTTTATTCTATCTAAATTCTGTTACCGAATTATCTGACCTTTACAAGTGTGACAGCAAATCTTAAATGCCTGTTCCTATAAATTTGCATTTGCTCGATGTTTCAAATTATCTTCGCAGAAACCTCCCCGAGCCTCTTATGATAGCTATCGATAATAAACTGATCAGTGATGAAATAATTGAAGAACAATTTGTTTGTGACCTTTCCAAATGCAAAGGCGCCTGTTGCGAAGATGGCGATGCGGGAGCACCCCTATTGAAAGAAGAACTGGATCATCTGGTAGAGAATTTCGACATCATTAAAAAGTATTTGAGTGAAGAAGGTCTTGCCGCCATAGAAAAAAAGGGGAAGTATGAATACGACCGAGAATTTGGATGGGTAACACCCACTGTGAACAGTGGTATTTGTGCCTATGGTTTCAGAGATAAAGCAGGTGTGATCATGTGCGGTATCGAACAAGCTTATCTTGATGGAAAGATCTCTTGGAAAAAACCCATCAGTTGTCATTTGTTTCCGATCAGGATCACTAAAAGCAAATTGGATCCGGATGTAGAATATCTTAATTATGAACCCAGACAAGACCTATGCAAGGCAGCCTGCAGTTTGGGAAAGAAATTAAAAGTTCCGGTATATATATTTTTGAAAGATGCGATCATCAGGAAATATGGGGAAGAATTTTATGATACATTGAAAGCAACAGCAGAACGTGAACAAGGGTAGTATATGATACGTAAAGCGTAAATCGCTAGTTTGGGTATAATGACTCGCGACTAACGATTCACGTTATTGAAAAATAAAAATCATGAGTAACAACGCAGCTTCATTTATTGCAAAGAGCACCATCAAAGCGGCAGATTTAGATCATCGTCGCAAGATCAATTTCAATATCGGCAAATACAATGCTGTTGTACCAAAAGGCAAAGAACAATTCACCGATGTGCTCACTGCACGCGAACGAGCCAAGAATACCAAGTGGCGCGCGATCGAACATCTAGACCAATACTTAGAACATTTCGAAAAAGAAATAACCGCACGTGGTGCAAAAGTGTTGTGGGCAGAGAATGCAGAACAGGCTTTGGATGAGATCGGAAAGATCTGCAAAGAAAAGAATTGCAAAACCCTGGTGAAGAGCAAAAGCATGGTGACGGAAGAAATTCACCTGAATAAATATTTAGAAAAGAACGGTATTGAAAGTGTGGAAACTGATCTGGGAGAATATATTCAGCAACTGGATGGAGAAGCACCCTATCATATTGTTACCCCTGCCATGCACAAAAGCAAGGAAGATGTTGCAAAATTATTTGCCAATAAATTAGGGGTGCCCGGTGGATTATCGCCTGAAGAATTAACACAGATCGCAAGAATAAAACTGCGTGAAAAATATGTTGAAGCAGAAGTGGGTGTTACCGGTGCTAATTTTATCATCGCAGATATCGGTGGCATTGCTGTTACAGAAAATGAAGGCAATGCAAGATTAAGTTGCGCATTTCCCAAAACACATATTGTTGTTGTTGGCATAGAAAAAATGTTGCCCTCCATTAATGATCTTGGTTTGTTTTGGCCCTTGCTTTCTACGTTTGGAACGGGACAAAAAGTTACTGTATACAATACGATCATTACCGGCCCCAGACAAGCAAACGAAAACGATGGCCCTGAAGAAATGTATGTGATCTTATTAGACAATGGAAGAACCAATCTCTTAGACAATCCCCTTACACGCGAAGCATTGTATTGTATTCGTTGCGGTGCTTGTTTAAATGCTTGTCCGGTTTATAAAAATATCGGCGGGCACGCGTATGACACAACTTACAGCGGGCCAATCGGAAGTGTGATCACACCGCATTTAAGCGGCATGAAAGAATACAAGCATTTAAGTTATGCTTCTTCACTCTGCGGCAATTGCACACAGGTTTGTCCGGTCAGAATTAATCTCCACGAGTTACTCTTAGAGAATCGTCATGAATCAGTGGTGGAAGGCGACAGTGCTTTGGGAGAACGTCTTGCATGGAAGATCTGGAAAACAGCGAGCCTCAGTAGAAAGATGTACAATATGAGCAATGGCAAATTAAAGAATTGGTTCGTGAATAAAGTAGCAGGTGCCTGGACAACACACAGAAGTGATCTTGACTTCAGCGAAAAAACATTTAATGAAATGTGGGTGGAGAGAAATAAAAATAATTGATCCTTCGATACGTGTTATTGATCTACACACAAAATATTACTTCTCGTCTTCACTACATCACCAAAACATTATTAGGTGCTGCAATAGAATTAACCAATAATAAAGAACAATTCATCCTGCATGCAGGACTAAAGATCAACTATTCAGCAGAAAGAATTGATCCAGAAGAATTGTGGATCCAACCACACAGGTTATTGTTTGAAACTGAAATCAAAGAGCAGCAAATCGATTGTTTTAAATGGAATGGTTTAAAAGCATTCTTTGCAACCGATGGCGATATTCCTTTTGATATTTTCGCTGCTTCCTTCTATTTACTAAGTCGCTACGAAGAATATTTACCGCATCAAAAAGATGAATACGGCAGATATGATCACAAGAACAGTATTGCGTACAAACAAAGTTTTTTGCAATTACCATTGGTGAATTTATGGGTGAAAAAATTGGAGAAAGTTACAAGTTTCAAGTTTCAGGTTACAAGTTTCAAGTACATTCAAACATATGATATTGACATTGCGTTTGCTTATCGGCATCAACCTCTATGGTTAAATGTTTATGGCTTTTATCGCGATATGCTCACAGGGAATATTGAAAAAGTTGTTGAACGCGGAAATGTTTACAGCGGAAACAAAAAAGATCCGTTTGACGTGTTTGATTGGTTAGATCAATTACACAGGCAGCATCAATTAAAACCTTTGTACTTTTTTTTACTGGCTGAGAAAAGAAAGGGTGTTGATAAAAATATTTCTCCCCGCAAAAAAGCAATGCAAGTTTTAATAAAACAAACTGCTGAGAAATATGAAGTGGGAATTCATCCGAGTTGGCAATCCGGAGATGAAGAAAGTCAGGAGTCAGGAGTCAGGAGTCGGGAGCTAGAAAACGGCGTACTGAAAAAAGAGATCTCAATTTTAGGAAAAACAACTCAGCATAAAATAACAAAAAGCCGTCAACATTATTTGCGATTTACTATTCCGCAAACATTCAGGAGGTTGATTGTCGCAGGGATAAAAGATGAGTATTCAATAGCTTATGGTGCCATCAATGGTTTCAGGGCTTCTTATACTTTACCGTTTTACTGGTTTGATCTGGAGAAGAATGAAATAACAGATCTGTTATTACATCCTTTTTGCTTTATGGAAGCGACTTCTGTTTTTGAA
>CAIMKO010000063.1 GCA_903841915.1 uncultured Chitinophagaceae bacterium
AGCTATTGTAACAACAGTAACGACGAAGAAAGCAAAAAATGGATTAGCATACACTTCTTTTTCTGCTTCACACAAGGAGATCAAAAGGGCTTATGAGATCAGTCAAGGAATGAATGCTGAACAAAGAAAAATTGCAACACAAGTTCACTTTTTTAAAGTTCCTCCAGCAAAACGAAATACACTTTCAACATCGCAATTTGAAAAATTTAAAAATGAAAATCAGTATGGTGTTTGGATTGATCAAAAACATGTTGCCAATACTGTTTTAAATAACTATAAAGCAGCTGACTTTTCAATGTATGATGAAAGTAATTTAACAGGTGCTGCTAAAACAGGTAAAAAATACAATGTGCAGGTTGATTTGTACACAGAAAAATATTTTGAAACATACATGACAAAGGATACGACGATATTAATTACAAAACGACTTTCAATTCCAAAGGATTCTTCTAAAGTTGTTATTACCAATAAAGATTCTATTTTAAAATATGATATCGGTAGTGATTGGAGTAATTACAATTCTAAATCAACAACTTTAAATGTAATTCCTCTTACTAATTCAACTTTTCTAAATGGGAATGCCCCGTTGATTTTTGTAGATGGCAAAAAAATATCGCATGATGAAATGCGTAAAATTAATCCAAGCACAATTGAAAGTATCAATGTGCTAAAAGATAAATTGGCTACTGAAAAATATGGTGAAGAAGGAAAAAATGGCGTGATCTTGATTAAGCTGAAACCCGCTGCCAAACCGATTTTTGTAATTGATGGCAAAAAGACGCCTGATATAGAAATGAGTAATATAAATCCAAATGATATTTTCAGTATGAATGTTTTGAAAGATGAAGTTGCTACTGGTAAATATGGGGATGAAGGAAAGAATGGTGTGATTGAAATCACTACTAAAAAAGCATTTCGAGAAAATTTACCTTATGATTATGCAAACTTTTTAAACAGAAATAAGGACGTCCGTTCTTTAAATTGGAGTAACGATAATAAAAATGTAACAATTAGTTTGAATGATGGAACTTCAGAAACATATTTATTATGGGTAGCAGAAAGTAAACGAAGAGTAATTGATAAATACGGAGTTTTACCAACTCCGCCAGCACCACGTCCATCTGAAAAACCACTTGTTATTAGTGTACCACACTCGGATCGTTTTGATGCAAGCAAAGTTGACAATAAAGTAACTACTTTAGTTCAAATTGCTGCTGAATTTCCAGGTGGTAAAGAAGGTTGGCAAAAGTTTTTAGAAAAAAATTTGAATCGTGATCTTCCCGTTGAAAATGGAGCACCTCCAGGAAAATATGAAGTCAAATTAAATTTTCTTGTTTATGGAGATGGAAGGGTTAGTGATGTTAAAGCAGAGAATGATCCGGGGTATGGTACTGCACAAGAAGCTATTCGGGTAATGAAAGTCAGTCCAAATTGGTTACCCGCTTATCAAAATGGTAAAGTAACAAGTTTGGTTAAGCAATCGATAACATTTGTTATTTCTGAAGAACCTGGCAATAAAGTATTTACCGAAGTTCAAGTGCCGGCTTCATTTCCTGGGGGATTACCTGCATGGCAAAATTTTTTAGGAAAAAACTTAGATGTTAAAGTTCCTGTAACGAATGGTGCAGCTCCGGGAAGATATGCAGTGAATATTTCTTTTGTGGTTACTGATAAAGGAGAATTAATTGATATAAAAGCAGAAAATGATCCGGGATATGGTATGGCTGAAGAAGCTGTTAGAGTATTTAAAAAGAGCCCCTCTTGGAAACCTGCTGTTCAAAATGCACAAGAAGTAAGCTACAGGCATAAACAAAGTATTGTGTTTGTTGTAAGCAAATAATAGTTTTCTCGTTTTGTTTTAAAAGCTCTTTCTTTCAAGGAAGAGCTTTTTTATTTGTTGAATAAGAGGAATATTGACCGCAGAGTAAAAGAGTAGCAAAGTAACACTGAGAACTCTGCGTAAACTCTTTTTGCTCTTTTACTCCGTGGTGAAAGACTTAAGTCCATTAACAAAAGGTCAGAAAACAAACTTCATGATCAAAGCCGCAATAGCGTACACCATCGTCACCAGAAAAATGCCTTTCGCGGTCTTGTCTTTATGCGTGTTAATGTAAAGGGTAAATAGAATTGCATTGGCCATCAAAGAAAATGTGACCATGGCCGTAATTAAACTTTTTGCTTCTACCAGGTAAAGCACAAAATCTTTTAAAGGATAGGTACTGAATTTCCAGAAATAGAATCCGAACATACCGAGCAGGGGAGCAAATATGCCCACTACTAAACCCAGTTTAAAATTATCTTTCGTTAGGATCATCAGAATTTCCAGTTGGTTTCTATTTGTTTTTTCAATGCATAGTCGGTAAGATCGAATTGCACAGGCACCAAACTAACATAATTATTTTTTAATGCCCACACGTCGGTATCTTTTGCAGCATCATAGTTTACAAATTCGCCTGTAAGCCAATAATATTTTCGTCCATGAGGATCTTTACGTTCTATGAATTTTTCCTCGTATTTAGCATATGCCTGTTTGCAAACCTTGATCCCTTTAATTAAAGTTTCATCTACTGCCGGAATATTTACATTGAACAACAGATGTTTTATTTTCTTCTGCGATAAAACCTTCTGCACTATTTTCTTCACATATACTTTCGATGCGGAAAAATCTGCTTCCATACTAAAATCCAGTAAACTGAAACCAATACTTGGGATACTTTCTATAGATGCTTCCATGGCTGCACTCATCGTTCCGCTATAAATAACATTGATGGAATGATTAGCGCCGTGATTGATACCGCTTAAACAGATATCCGGTTTACGATGAAGGATCCTGTCAACAGCGATCTTCACACAGTCAACGGGTGTTCCGCTACAACTATAAGCTTCCACTCCATCCATATAATGTACTTTATGCATTCGTAAGGGATGACCAATGGTGATCGCATGTCCCATTCCGCTTTGGGGTTTATCGGGAGCTACCACAACTACGCGTCCCAGATCCTTTACTGCTTCCACCAATGCTTTAATGCCGGGTGCATTGATACTGTCATCATTTGTAATTAAAATAACAGGCAGTGCTGCTTTCTTTGTTTTCGCCATAACTGCAAGATACGATTTGTAAGATTTATATGCTAACTGAGGAATAAGAATTGGGGTTGGGTTGCGTCACACACTCATACTGAATAGCTTTATACGCAGAGTACTTCTACATTCTTGTGATTATTGACCCTTTTTGATTTGGAATTTAATGTGTAAGATATTATTTAAGCAGTAAACTGTCATGCTTGACAATCAACTTTAGAAGTTATTCATGTAATATTATTGAAAAATCATTATTATTTGACGTCACTAGTGTCCGGTAAAAATAGTTATTAGTTCTTTGAAAGTCTTGGTATATATGTGTTTCATAGGAAAACAAGTCGGGGACGATTTGAAATAGGTCATTTCATAACTTACTGTAAATC
>CAIMKO010000064.1 GCA_903841915.1 uncultured Chitinophagaceae bacterium
GATCGCCAAAACCATAAGCGATATAGTTGTTGAAATACCAGTGCTTATCAAAGTCTTTATTGGTAGACAGATCAAAACGCATTCTTGTTCCCTCCCACTTATTGCCGCTTAACCAATAATACCAGGGACCAATTCTGAAACTGCCCAGGTCTTTTGTTCCGGAAAATATAAAGCGAAAGGCATTCCGATAATGAATGAATGTCGGGTTTTTCTCCAACGTATCTAAGACTACATACACTGTTTTTTCGCTCTTACTCAACTCTTCATGACGGTTCTGTGTCCAAAAACTGTCGGGCTTCTCCAAGACATTCTGCACAACTGATACTTCTTCGGCACTTTTATTTGCGTCTAATTTATTGGCGATGGCAGAATCATTGATAGTTACATTCTTATACGTTGTTGTCTTTCGCCCTCGAAAAGAAATCTTTTTTGTACCAATAGGTGAAATATCTGCAACGAATTTATCCTTATACAAAAACCAGGTACTGTCATTTATCAATTTAAATTCCTGGATCAATGATAAGCCACTGATGTAATTAATATTTGCATCAACAGAAGGCCGCAATGTTATTTTTTGAATCGCGTAAGTCGTATCATTTACCCAACAGTCGCCTTCAAAAACATCCTGCCCTTTGTGCTTCGGTGTAAATCGTAAATGCACCAATCGCTTTTTACTGAGATATTGTGTATCGAGCAATTTGAAATTATAATAGTTGCTCCCGTTATCATTGAAAGGACTGACAAACTGTTTGTCAAATACAGGAATAAAATTGTTGTATACATCAATGTTCTGATACATGCCACCCAACTGTTTGATGACACTTTCATTTTCTATTCCATTTGTCTTGGTAGCCTTAATGATCTCTTTCGCTTTATGAGGGCTTTTCTGATAATAATAATCCGACAAGGTCTCTATCAAATACGCCGGAAGGAATGGTCTTTCTTCTGAAGTGGAATCAATATAATTCAAAACAAAATTGAGTGGTTTCAATAATTTATTCTGAGATAATTTATTGGTGTTGAGGTTTTCAAGATCCAGTTCTAACTTATTATAGATCTCGTAAGAAAAATTGTTCCAGTGGGTGCGATCATGGATGTTTTTATACTTCATGATCCTTTTCCAAAACCATAGGGCACGATTGTATTTTACTTTTACAACAGCTTCGTTGGCGAAGGACTGAACTTCTAATTTTACAGTAAAAAATGCCGAGTCTTTAATGACCGAGGCAGGAATTAAAACAATATTATAACCCACGCTCGAAATTCGTAAAGTATCATTGGCCGCAGCTTTATCCGATTCAAAAGAGAAACGACCGGCAGTATCTGTTAAAACGCCCCTGCCACTTATTTTAAAAACAACAGAACAGAAAGGAATAGGTTCATCACTTTGTTTATCGCGCACAACTCCGTTTATCTTTTTGATCTGCGAAGAAGCATCCAGCGCAAAAATAAAAGAAAAGAGGATGAAAAAGATATTTTTTATACTGACAGAACTATGCATCGTACTTTCAAAATTAACCTGAACTGAGCCTAATAAATGATGTGTACTGATATTTACAATTACTTTAAGAGTAAAGCTCCTGGAAGAGCTGCCTATCTCACTGATCAATCCATAGTGGCAGTCATATCGTAAAATGAAGGATGATCTTTTATTAAAAGACCTCACCCAAATTTACAAAGAAACCCTGCGAACCATTTCTGCCAAAACCATAATCAAC
>CAIMKO010000065.1 GCA_903841915.1 uncultured Chitinophagaceae bacterium
ATATTGAAAATAAGAAATGTTTGAAGGGAAGCAGATAGCACATAAATGACGCAATGATGATGAGATACCAAAAGTCTTATTGCCAAGTATCAATAAAAGCGGTACGGTTAGACCAATCAATGGACCCGCGATATACCATGGCCAGGGTTGAGACAGCCATTCTACTATCTTCATACTATGTTAATTTTGTAGGGAATAATTTTTCAAATATAATAAGTAATCATTTGGCTGAATAATTACAGTTTACTGATGCCTACGCGGTGATGGATGAATTGATTGGCAGTTATTTCATTTACCATGAAATCTGCAATATCGCCTGCCGCGATCTTATAGTAATTTGGCGTTGGTGGATAATCGGCATTTGTTATATATTTTCCTGTTTCATCTTGGTCAAGGATGTCAGGCGGACAAATAAATGTCCAATCAAGGTTTGATGCCTGTAAGAAACGAAACGCCTGCTGGTGTTCCTTTCCAACGGGATAGAACATCTGAGGATAATCAGGTGTATCTATGATCTGTGTTGTTTCAGTTGCATTTAAAACTCCCATGCCACCCAATGCCACAATTCTTTCAACACCGGTAACTTTCATAGCATGGGTGATGTTTTTTATACCAAGACTTCTTGTTTTATCAGAGCCGTCAAAAGAACCGCCTAAAGTAGAAATAACCGCGTCACTTCCCTTCACAGCATCGAATACTTCCTCTGAGTCAAAAACATAGCCCTTGATGGCAGTAAAGTTTTCATCATGAAGATCTTTGTCAATGAGGGTTTCAATATTTCTTCCGAAAGCCTTTACCGCATAGCCTTTTGCAAGGGCCTGAGATACGACTCTTTTGCCTACTTGTCCTGTAGCACCAAAAACAGTAATAATCATAAAAAAACTTTGATGCAATTTACTAAAATGCGAATAAAAAACTATTTTTAAATGACAAATATCATGGTATTCTGTGTATTAAAAACAGAACTTCAATACATAAAACTCTACAGCTATGAACTACGTAAAAATCAATCTTACCGAACTCCATCTGGAATATGAATTATGGAGTAAAGAATTAACCTATTGGAGAGATGAAATCAAAGTGCTGGAAAAATATCTGCTGGAACTTGATTATAAAAAGATACCGGCTGAAGCAGGTGCAGAAGTTGAACATTTTCAAAATCAGTTTATCAGGCATCGGGATGTAGTACATGATCTAAGGCATGAAGTTGCTAAATATGAGCATTTAATAAAAGATATCGAGAGAGTGAATGCTAATGAGGAATTGCAGGAAACTTTATTAGGGATACATACAGAATTGCGCGAAAAAGTCAATACTGGTCGTAAAATATATTCTGAATTAAAAGAAGAGTTCAGAACTTGGTTGGTAAAAAGAGTTTAGTATATCCTATTCAAATCTTAAAGCGCTTATTCACTATTGAGTAGGCGCTTTTTTTATGATGCTGTAAGGGCTTCTTCGGCTATTTCATTCATATAAATGGAACTATGACTTTCATCAAAAACACATTTGCCATTTTTTATAACTAATGCCTGTGGCGATTGATGCGGTATATTAAATTTTTCACTGACGGCATTTGAAAGGCCACGGAAAGCAATAAGGTCAAGAAAATTAAAATCAATATTCGCAGGAGCATCTTCTTTCTCTAGTCGGTGTAAAGCCATGCTGCTGATGCTGCAACGGGTACTGTGTTTGAAAATTACCTGAGGGGTAGTAAAAGACTTTTCTTCAATAACGTTTAGTTCTTGAGGTGTTCTTAATGGAATCCAATTCATAGTCGATTAAAAATGGTTTTCTGAACAGTTGCCTGACTATGGTTTAAAATAATTTTTGTTGGTAGTTGGACAACCTTTCGATTTACCTGCAGCGCAAGAAGAAATAATTGAAGCAATCAACAAAAAACAACCTGTAAATACAAGAATCTTTTTCATAAATTTTAATGTTGACATTGATGTATTTTGCATTATCTTATCAAAGATAAGGTTTCAGTTGAAAAAGACGCTTTAGCTAAGTTAAAATAATGGCTTTTTAGGATGAATTATGATTTTTTTTGACATTTATGTTTAAATAACAATATGAAAGTACATTTTATCTCTATTGGTGGTAGCGTAATGCATCAATTGGCGATCGCATTAAGCAGGAAAGGTTATCAGGTTACTGGAACGGATGATGAAATATTTGAACCTGCCAAATCCAATCTAGCAAAAGAGGGTTTGCTTCCCTTAAACATTGGATGGCAACCTGATTTGATTACTGATGATATTGATGCAGTTATTTTAGGGATGCACGCAAAAGCGGATAATCCTGAAATGCTGAAGGCAAAACAAATGGGACTCAAGATCTATTCTTTTCCCGAATATATTTATCAGGAGAGCAAAGATAAAACAAGGGTAGTAGTGGGTGGAAGTCATGGAAAAACAACAACGACAAGCATGATCATGCATGTATTGCGGCACTGTAATAAACAATTTGATTATTTGGTGGGTGCTAAATTAGAAGGTTTCGATCAATCAGTGAACATAACCGATGCGCCGGTTATTATTTGCGAAGGCGATGAATATCCGGCAAGTGCGATCGAAA
Source organism: uncultured Chitinophagaceae bacterium (assembly GCA_903841915.1). Taxonomy (GTDB): domain Bacteria; phylum Bacteroidota; class Bacteroidia; order Chitinophagales; family Chitinophagaceae; genus CAIQDX01. The sequence continues at coordinate 2,578 of CAIMKO010000065.1, forward strand.
AGAAACCAAAATTTCATTTTCTCTTTCCACACATTGCAATTTTAACAGGGATCGCCTGGGATCACATCAATGTATTTCCCACGTTCGATTTTTATCTCGAACAGTTTGTTATTTTTATTAATAAAATTGAGAAAGGGGGCATTCTTATTTACAATGAGACCGATCCTGTTTTGAAAGAATTGGTTGAAAACAATTTACGGACTGACATTCGCTATCAACCTTATCAAATTCCTTTTCATACAATTGAGAACGGGAGAACAACTGTAACGATCAATAAAACAACTGGAATTCTAAAAATTTTCGGTAATCATAATTTACTCAATCTTTTTGCAGCTTATTATGCCTGTAAGGAACTGAATATTTCTGACGGAGATTTTATAATGGCTATCGGATCTTTTACAGGGGCATCCAAGCGTTTAGAGTTGATAGGCAGTAATAAGTCTAGTAATGTATATCGTGATTTTGCTCATGCTCCCAGTAAAGTAAAGGCAACGATCGATGCAGTTAAAGAACAGTACCCCGACAGGAAATTGATTGGTATCCTGGAACTTCATACATACAGTAGTCTGAATGAAAAATTCATGGAAGAATACAAAGGCGCAATGGACAAGGCAGATATAGCTGTGGTTTTTTATTCGAAACATGCATTGGAATTGAAACGTATGCCTGAATTGCCCAAAGAAAAAATACTTAAAGGTTTTGCTAAGAAAGACCTTATGGTCATCAACGAGAAAGAGGAATTATGGGATTGGCTACAACATCAATCTTATTCAAACTCAAACCTTGTTTTAATGAGTAGTGGCAACTACGATGGCTTAGATATGCTTACATTCGCAAAACAAATCACTTCATAATTCTTTTATCACTTCAGAACATTACAATGAAACTTCAATTAACAAAGCCGATTGCATTTATTGATTTAGAAACAACAGGAATTAATATCAGTACAGAAAGGATTGTAGAAATTGCTATGGTTAAGATTTCTCCTGATGGTGGACAACAGATAAAAAGAAAATTGATCAATCCTCAAATGCCCATTCCTAAAGCCTCTTCAGATATTCATGGAATTACAGATGAAATGGTAAAAGATGCACCAACATTCAAGCAGGCGGCAAATGAAATAAAGCAATTCATTGATAATTGTGATCTGGCAGGATATAACAGCAACCGTTTTGATATTCCAATGCTCATTGAAGAGTTCTTACGATCAGGTCTGGAATTTACTTTGGAGGGTAAGAAATTACTGGATGTTCAGAAAGTTTTTCACATGATGGAACAGAGAACTTTGGGGGCAGCATATAAATTCTATTGTAATAAATCACTTGAAAATGCACATAGTGCTGAAGTAGATGCAACTGCTACATGGGAAGTTCTGGAAGCACAGGTAGAACGTTATCCTCAGATAGGGAATACAGTTGAAAGCATTGTTAAATTTACTGGTGAAGATGATATTGTTGACTTTGCACGTCGTTTTGTAAAAGAAAATGGGATCGAAATATTCAATTTTGGTAAACACAAAGGCAAACCCGTTACACAAGTTCTTAAGGAAGAACCACAATATTATGATTGGATGATGAAGGGAGATTTCCCCATGAACACCAAGCAAAAGCTGACAGAAATACTAAATCGAACACTATTGAAAAAGTAATTATGTGTTATATTAGGCCAATATTGCAAAATATTCGATAAATATTACGCTTTCATTACAGGATTACCATCGAAAATATTAATTTAGTGCAATCTAATCCCCCTATAGATTGAATAAAATAGTAATCATACCTACTTTTAACGAGAAGGAAAATATTTCTTCTATTCTTGATGCGGTGTTTTCATTGAATCAGGATTATCATGTTTTAGTAGTGGATGATAGTTCTCCCGATGGTACAGGGCAAATTGTAAAAGACCTTTTTTCAAAATATCCCGATCAACTTTTCTTGGAAGAACGTACCGGTAAACTAGGATTGGGTACTGCTTATATTCACGGATTCAAATGGAGTTTGCTTCATAATTATGAATTCATTTTTGAAATGGATGCAGATTTCTCTCATAATCCACACGATTTAGAAAGACTATATCTGGCATGTAAAGAAGGTGGCGCAGATTTGTCTGTTGGAAGCCGATATGTAAAAGGCGGCAAAATTTTGAACTGGCCACTAGATCGACATTTATATTCAAGAGGCGGGGCCATTTACACAAGGTTAATTACATGGATGCCTATACATGATCCAACTGCAGGATTTATTTGCTATACGAGCAAAGTATTGGCTGCTATCAAACTGAACGAAATTAATTTTATTGGATACGCATTCCAGATAGCGATGAAATTCACTGCATGGAAATTAGGGTTTTCAATAAAAGAAGTGCCAATCACTTTTCAAGACAGACTTGTTGGTGAGAGCAAAATGAGCGGCAAAATATTGAAAGAAGGAATGATCGGTGTCCTGAAAATTCAGTGGCAAAGTTTATTCGGCGGTTATCGCAAAAGAGTTACGAATACTTCCGCGAAAATAATAGAAGCAAATTTTGTTGCTAAAACAGATGTAGTTGCAAAGTTAAAATAGCTGCTGTTTATTTGATCAGCAGTTCTCCTGAAAAATTTATTTTTAAGGCAGCGTCATCAACTTCATTCAAAAAAAGACTAGCCGTTTCCTTCCTGGTTATAAATTTCTCTCCTGATCTCTTTGAGATAGTCGTTTGTTTTTTTGTTGATCGTTTAAGTGTTGATTCAATATATTGATTGACTTTAATTGAAAATTCTTGTAATTTCTTGGCAGTTAGATTTTGTTGATTGTCTGTTGTTTCAGACACAATATTTTTTTGAAACAATTCATTGATATTTTTTGCAAATTCATTTTCCTTCATCATACTGTCGGGATAAAAATAAGTCTTATTACTCCATCCTTCACTTACACCATGGCCTTTGATCAATCCTAATGAACCTATTGTCTGTACTGATTTCCAGGCATTATCATCGGGGTCTATATCGCAGTATGGCATGATATAGCAACCATTGTTCAACAGCTCTTTTTGAATACTTCTAATGTCAATTTGGTTGGGTTGAATATTGGCATGAATGCATGTTGCAGCGATTACTCCTGCTGCCTGACCGGTTAAAAGAACGACCGGTTGTAATCGGGTTGTTCCATTCACAATGTTACTTACAGAGATACCTTTATCACACACAATCAGGTTATCCATTGATTGTGGAACTAAAGAACCTAAGGGAATATTGTAAGATGGAATTTGTGGAAAAAGGATAGAAGGAACTTTACCCGGATACTGGGCATGATGATGGTCTACAGGGTAATCACCTACTGCAATTCCGGTTCTGTATAAATTAAATTGAAAAGGGTTTGAAAGGTGGTCAATATTGAATCGAACCACACCTTTTATTCTTCTTCCTTCACGATGATAGGGTATGAGTGCTAATTTATCAGCAGATCCAAATTCATCCGCTAAACCAATTTGTTTCATGCCCAATGCTGTTTGTAAAAAATAAACGAATCCTAAAGTCTTTTTTTTTGCTTTTAGATATTGTTTCTCCCTTTCTAAGGGGCTTAATTCAACAACATTCAAATAAAAATCGTTGCCATGAGCCGGCCAGTTCAACATGTATTTTGTGCCAGTATTTGTAATGGGCAATTTTCCATAATTCAATACTTTTTTTGTATCTCCATTATATGAATTACTACTGCATGGAGCATCTGACGTACTGCAATAATAATTGGCTGGATTATAGCCAATGGGCATTGGAATTGTTTTGTCAGTATTCCTGCCGAAATCTTGTAATGTGGCAGCCCAGGTAAGATCTTGTATAATATCAGTTTTTCCTGCTGCGATCTTTTCGTGACTTTGTGAACTATCTTCTGTTCCCAGATCATAAGCACATCCTGCATTTGTAAAAACATCACCCAAATCAGTGGCATCAACCGTAATTGATGCATACACGGTAAGTTTTTCATTTCCCTTGTTCATGAAAACAGCGCCAATGATTTTATTTTCTTTCTTCAATACTTTGTCAAAATACCAATTGTACCTCACTGATAAATTAGGCTCTTTATTGACCCACGATTTAAATATACTATCACCTACATGCGGTTCGAAGCAAGTATTACTTACCCATCCCGTATTTAAAAATTGACGTTGATAATGAACTTTCAATGCTGTTTGAAATGCTTGCCAGATCCCGCTTTTAAAGGCATCGTTGCCATCAGTACAACTAACTCCCGCTGCAGTAAGCATTCCACCCAGCCAATTGGTTTGTTCTATGATTACAGTCTTTGCACCGCTTCTGGCACTTTGTAATCCGGCTGCGATACCACCCGTACTTCCCCCAACTACCAAAACTTGTGTTTTTATGATTGTGTTTTGTGCAGATGAAATAAATGAGATCAATAGGATTTGTATAAAAAGAAATAAATACCGGTACATAAAATGAGAATACATTTTTAAAAAATAAGAGTGCAACAAACAATTGTAATTTAGTAAAATATTGATGATAATGGAATCGACAGATAGCAGGATAGAAAAAATACTAATAATTGGCGTTGGTAATACCCTGCGCTCTGATGATGGTATTGGTGCTTATATCTGCTTGCAAATGGATGCGTTGCATCTCCCGGATGTTGCCATAAGAATCTTACATCAATTGCAAATTGAACTGATTGAGGACGTAGTAGATTATGATTCAGTCATCATTGCAGATGCATCAGTTACCGGAGCGGATTTTGAATTTCATTCTGTGCTAATGGATGAAACACAAGCCCTATCATCATCTCACCACCTGAATGCTAATATGCTTGGGGCATTGGCACAAAAAATTTACGGAAAAAATATTCCTATTTTTTTGTGCTCGGTACGTGGAGAAAATTTTGAAATGGGAGAAAAACTTTCTGTCAAAGCAAAGATGAATGCTGATAATGCCGTCAAAATGATCAATGACTGGATAAAAAATAAGTGATGAACAATTATCTTGTCATCACTTATTTTTTATGATTCAAATTGATTTAATTTCTCTCAATTCTTTTCACAATATTACCATCAGCGTCTTTTACTTCAACAACCATCGGCATTGCGCCAACTGCATGTGTAGAACAAGAAAGACAAGGATCGTAGCAACGAATCGTTGATTCTACTCTGTTCAGCATTCCTTCCTGAATATCATTTCCTTTCACATATTGTTTCGCTACTTCAAGAACTGAACGGTTCATCGAAGGGTTATTTTGTCCGGTAGCGATCAATAAATTTACATTGATCAATTTGCCGGTGTCGTCTGTTTTATAATGGTGGAATAAAGTACCACGCGGTGCTTCCGTACATCCAATGCCTTCTGCATAGTTCCATCTGCCATGTGCCTGGATATTCTCAGATGTAATTTCATGGTCATGCAAAATCCTTTCAGCTTCTTCCACACATCCCAATGCTTCGATCAATCTGGCATAGTGAAAATAGAATGTACCATGAACCGGTTTTCCGTTACCAATAGCTTTGAAGATCTCAAATTCTTTCTGAGCTTTCGGCGTTTTCATTTTGCTGGCTATATTTAATCTAGCCAAAGGTCCAACGCGGTAAAAGCCTTTATCAAAACCATAAGGTTTGTAATACGGATACTTTAAATAAGACCAGCTTACAGAACGTTCAGCAATAAATTCTAAATAACGAGCAGGGTCTAATTGATCTTGTAAAATAGTTCCGTCAACATCAACAAAACGAAGTTTTCCATCATATAGTTCCATTTCACCATCAGGACCAACAGTGCCCATATAAAGGGTAGGAGAAGTGGCAAAACTTTTTACCATTGCTTCGTTTTCTTCATGGAATTTTTTAATAATGCCAATGCCGATCTGCACTGTCTCTGTTGCTTCATGAATCCATGCCAGTAAAGCTTTTCGATTATGTTCGGTTAACGGGAATGCCATACCACCTGGCGCAATTCCTGCAATATGTATTTTTTTTCCTGTAACTCTTTCACTTATTTCCTGACCAAATTTCCTTAACCTGATGCCGCGTAAAGCGATGTCAGGGTATTTATCTGCAAGGCCTAAAATATTTCTTTTTGAAGGGTCACTATCATATCCCAATAAAAAATCCGGAGATGATAAATGAAAAAACGATAAAGCATGGGATGATAAAGCTTGTCCTAATTGTATCAATCTTCTTAATTGGTTTCCCGTATGGGTTGGTGTAATGCCCTGGATCATTTCACAAGCTTTTACACTGGCAATAGAATGGCTGATAGGGCAGATGCCGCAAATTCTCGGCGTTATGATGGGCATTTCAGTATACATTCTTCCTTCGCAGAATTTTTCAAATCCGCGAAACTCATTCACATGAAAAAATGCACCATCCACATTCCCGTTCTCATCTAATTGAAGTGTGATCTTTGCATGTCCTTCAATTCTTGTAACAGGTGAGATCAATATCTGTCTCTTAGTTGAACTATCCATATCTCAATTTTTTAACTTCACTTAAATTAGGAATGCGGTCATTTAAAAACTCAAATAATACATAAAAAATAGTATCTGCATCAGGAGGGCAGCCGGGTATTACAAAGTCAACCTTTACCACTTCCTGTAGCGGAACAACTTTATCACGCAGTTTCAATAACTCTGGATGATCAGGTACTGATCCTTCCTTATCATTACTCACTGCATTAACATATGCCGTATCAAAAACTTCTTTCAGATCAAAATAATTGCGCATCCCGGTGATATTGCTAGTAACCGCGCAATCACCCAATGCTACCAGGGCCTTTGCCTGTTTTCTGATATGTAGAATTTCACGTAAATGTTCATCGCTTGTAACAGAGCCTTCTACCAGCACAATGTCTACTTCGGGTAATTCCTTGCCATCAACGATCGGACATTTTACGATGTCAGCAAGTTTCGCCACATCCAATATTCTTTCATCAATATCCAGTAAACTCATGTGACAGCCCGAACATCCGCCCAACCAAACTGTTGCTATTTTTTTCTTACTCATAAATTAATTTATTATTTGAAATTTGTGATTAAAATAATTTCAAATCTCAAATCCAAAATCTCAAATTATTTCAACTATAAATTCATCTTTCTTTTTTCAACCAATTCGCCAATTATTTCAGGTTTCTTTTCTAATTGTCCCTGAACAATTGCTTTTGGCCAAATGGCACCTGTTGGACAAGCATGCACACACTTACCACAGGAGGTACAGGTAACAGATTCACCCCATGGTGTATCAAAATCTGAAATAATACGTACTTGATAACCACGGTTCATCACATTCCAGTTATGAGCACCTTCCACCTCTCCACATGCTCTAACACAACGCGTACACATGATGCAACGGTTATGGTCTAACACATACCATGGATGCGATGTATCTACATTACATTCGGGGAATAAATAAGGATAACGGATATGGTTCATTTCAGTTTTGTATCCTAATTTTTGCAAGTCACATTTTCCATTGGCAACACAAACGGAACAAACATGATTTCTTTCAGCAAAAAATAATTCACTCGTAATGCGCTGATATCTTTTTATTTTTTCTGTCTTGGTGCGAATGATCATGTTTGCTGCTATTTTAGTTGTGCAGGCAGACAATAATTTATTTACACCTTCTATTTCAACCAAACATAAACGGCATGCACCTACATCAGTCAACCCCTTTAAATGGCACATCGTTAATATCTCAATACCGTTTTCTTTACAAACTTCCAGGATAGTTTTGCCAACATCAACATCTAATTTTTTATCGTCGATCGTTACAGATATTTTAGGCATAGCGCAAATATTATTTCAACAATTCAATGTCATGCTGAGGCTCTCGAAGCATGATGTTATAACGAGATTTTGATCACCCTTCGAATGCCTCATGGTGACAAAGACAATTAAATTTATTCTAGAATTCTGTTTTCATATTCATGTCTGAAATGTCGCAGTGTACTTAATAAAGGATTTGGTGCTGAAGATCCCAATCCGCATAAACTGCATTCCCTAACATAAACTGCTAATTCTTCCAGTCTTTCCAGATCAATCCTTGTTCCCTTTTCTTCGCATATTTTTTGTAACAGGTCATGCATCATTTTTGTTCCAACTCTGCAAGGCACGCATTTGCCACAACTTTCATCCATACAGAATTCCATAAAATATCTGGCAACATCCACCATATCTGAACTTTGATCCATTACGATCAATCCGCCCGAACCCATGATAGAACCTAAACTTGTCAGTGATTCATAATCCATTTTTACATCAAGATGCTCTGCAGGAATACATCCGCCCGAAGGGCCACCTGTTTGTGCTGCTTTAAATTCGCCACCTCCCTGAATACCGCCTCCGATATCAAAAACGATCTCTCGTAATGTGGTACCCATGGGTACTTCGATCAATCCTGAATAGTTTATTTTACCTGCTAATGCGAAAACCTTAGTGCCGGCACTTTTAGGCGTACCTATATCGCTGTACCATTCACCACCATTGTTAATGATCGGCGAAATGCCGGCAAAGGTCTCTACATTGTTTATTAAAGTTGGTTTGCCCCATAATCCCGATTCGGCAGGGAATGGAGGTCTGGGTCTTGGTGTACCTCTTTTGCCTTCAATAGAAGCGATCAACGCAGTTTCTTCGCCGCAAACAAATGCGCCTGCACCAATACGAACTTCTACATCAAAAGAAAATTCAGTTCCTAAAATATTGTTTCCTAATACACCTAATTTCTTCGCTTGTTTAATAGCCAATTCAAACCGCTTGATGGCCAAAGGATATTCACCTCTGATGTATGCAAATCCTTTCGTTGCTCCAACTGCATAAGCTGCAATGCTCATCCCTTCCAATACTCTGTGTGGATTTCCTTCCAATACGCTTCTGTCCATGAATGCACCCGGATCACCTTCATCGCCATTACAGATCACATATTTTTGAGGACTCACATATTTATAAACGCTTTCCCATTTTAACCCTGTGGGATAACCGGCACCGCCGCGACCACGCATCCTGCTTTGTTTTATTTCTGCGATCACTTCTTCGGGCGACATCTGAAACAAAACCTTATCCAATGCTTGATAACCGTCATGCACTAAATAATCCTCTATTCTTTCAGGATTGATATGACCACAGTTCTTTAAAGCGATTTTCATTTGCTTTTTATAGTACGGATCTTCCTGAGCATCGATAAAGGGTTTTGGACGGGAATCTGCAAAAAGTAAAAGGTCCTCGATCGGTTTCTTTTCTATTAACTGACGTTGTATGATATCTTTAATATTGCTGCAATCAACTTTTTGATAAATAGTATACTCGGGTAAGAATTTGATCAGTGGGCCCTGGTTGCAGGGTCCCATGCAACCGGTGGCGATCACTTCTACTTCACTTTCTAATCCTCTGGTTACAACTTCTTCCTGTAATTTTTTCAATACTTCTTCAGAACCTGATGAGATACATCCTGCACCGCAGCAAACACATAGTTTATGTTTGTATTTATTGTTCTGCTCTTTTGCTTTTTCAGCATATATGATTGTTTGTAGATCTTGCCTGTTCATTATACAGCAATTTTAGCGTTGATCGAATTAACTATTTCTTCTGAACTTACTTTAGCATGTACTTCTTCATCCAGTACAACTGCGGGAGCTAATCCACAAGCGCCAATACAACGTGCTACAGAAACACCGAGTTTATTATCTGCACTTACTTGTCCGGGTTTCAATGAAAATTGTTTTTCAATTTCATTCAGGATTAATTGTGCTCCTTTAACATAACAGGCAGTTCCTGTGCATACCAAACAGGTATGTTCCCCTTTAGATTTCAAAGAAAAGAAATGATAGAAGGTAACAGTTGAATATACTCTTGATGGCGGAAGATGCAATGCCTTGGTGATGAACTTTAGTACATTCATTGGTAAATAGCCGTAAGCATTTTGTGCCGTGTGCAAAATCTCTATCAGTGCATCCGGCTTGTAATTTTCTTTTTTGATTTTTGCTGTGATCAGCTTAATGCGGGGATCTGTTTTGGCAGGTTCAACATCTGTTGGGAGACTGTTGTTTTTCATACATCGTTCGGTGTTATGTTCAGTGAAATATGTACCGATGTTTCAATAAAAAAATAAACAAATTGATCCTGTTCTTTTTTTATTTGACAGCACAAAGCTATTCACATGCTGTAAATAGGAATATGATTTTCATCATGGAATGAAAGGTGTGATAAATAAAATAAATGTTATAACAAAAATTTTTGAGGAGAATTTTGTGTTCGGGTGTAAGCCTTTGTACGTCTATGTTTTCGTCGAACACTTGTGCTTTGAGAATACAATGTAACCTGTCTTTGGTATGTGATTAGAGCCAATTATTTTCTTTATACCATTCAATGGTTTCTTTCATGCCATCTTCTAAATAATAATTTGCTGTAGTTGAAAGATCGATCCACAGTTGCGTACTGTTGCAAAGCCAGTTGGGGCTGCTTATTTCTCTTACTTTATCGATATTTAAAAACGGGAGACTGCCCAAAAATAGTTGCTGCACTTTTTCAATAGCTGTAATTATAATGCGAATAGGGATAGCCGGTATTTTTATTTTCAATGTTCTCTTATCCAATATCGATTTTACAGCAGTTCCTAATTGTTCTTTAGGATAAGCAAGTCCATCTGAAACAATGTATGATCGATCAATGATGGGCGATCCAGTTATGCCGATCACTGTTCTTGCGAGGTCCTTTACATAAATCAGTGACACCATTTGTTTATGAATTCCAATATATGGCTCTATCCCTTTGTTGATCAATTTTACAAATTCCAGGAAGTCTTTATCACGAGGACCGTATACAGCAGTTGGATTAATAACTATGTAAGGGAAATGATTGGAAGAACGAACAAATGCTTCCGCACATAATTTGCTTTTACCATAGATCGAAATGGGCTCTTGTTTTTGCTCTAATTCTATGGGTTCAAATGTTTCTGTATCGCCGGGTCCATAAGCAGCTAAAGAACTGATCAATACAAATTTTTGCAATTCCATACCCGATGCTTGTAATGCAGTAAGCATATTTTTAGTGTACCCGCAATTCACAGTAAAAAAATCTTCTTTCTTCTTTGCTTGAGTTAGACCTGCATTGTGAACAACATAATCGAAGTTCCCGTAAAATTGTTTATTTGCAGCGAGTTGTTGCTCCAATTGAAGCGGCGATGAAAGATTGAGTTCAACAAAATGTATTCTTTTGTCTTGTAGAAATTCTCTATTGCTAGTTCTACGAATTCCAGCATAAACGTCAAATCCTTGTTTCAATGCTTCTTCCACTAAGTAACTTCCGATAAAGCCACTTGCACCGGTGATGAGAATTTTCTTTTTCATGATTCTTACTGCTCTTGAAAGCTAACTACAGATGTTTAATAAAACATCTGCGCCTTTTATGTTGTTTGGCATCAAAATCTTTCCAGATAGATTGAACTTTGGTATTGTCTTCCAATTCATGGTTTGTTTCGGCATATTTGACTCCATTCTTGATATAAGACTTTGCCATTTCAAGCATAAGCAAGGCATTTACTCCTTTCCCCTGCAGATCTTTGCGGATAGCGATCATCAGGAAGTCTACTGTATCATTTTTCTTCATCGCTTTTAAAATATGCAAAACACCAAATGGCAATAATTTACCTTTTGCTTTTTGCAATGCTTGTGAAAGCGAAGGCATCGTAATTGCAAATGCAGCCAATTTTCCTTCTTTGTCGAGTATCAGCGAAACAAAATCAGTTCGCATGAACCCAAAATATTGCTTGGTATAATACGCGATCTGTTTATCGGTTAAAGTGGTTACGCCATACAAGCCTGAATATTCTGAATTAATGAGATCGAAGATGGGCTTGGCATACGGAAGGATATCTTTAGGCTTCTTTGCTTTAATTACGGTTAAACCTAATCTCCTTTGTACAACAGAAGCGATCTTTTCAAGGTTTTCAGGAATGGATTGTGGAAGATTTATCCTGTATTCAACCCAGTCTGTATCTTTTTGATAACCTAATTGCTGAATCATATCAGGATAATATTCATGATTATATAAGGAAGCTAAGGTTCCTAACTGGTCAAAGCCTTCGATCAGCATTCCCTCGTGGTCCAGATCAGTGAAGCCAAGCGGTCCATGAACTGCAGTCATCCCTAATTCTTTTGCCCAGTCTTCCACTTTCCCGATTAGTGCTTTAGCAATTTCGATGTCATTCTCAAAATCGATCCAGCCGAAACGCAGATATTTATTCTTCCACTTTTCTACAAATGCTTTATTTAAAATACCGGCAATTCTTCCTACTACCTTGCCATCTTTATGTGCCAGCCAATATTTTGACTCGCAATAATCAAATGCCGGGTTTTTGGCTTTGTTCAATGTGGCCGACTCATCAAAACGTAATGGCGGCACATGAAACTTATGGTCTTTGTATAAACGATATGGGAGATCAAGGAATGCATTGAACTGCTTCTTGTTGGTCACTTCTTTTATGTCTATGGCCATGCGGTTTATTTTAAATTATATGATGCTTAACTTTTTCGAAACTACATATAATTTTTCTATCGCTTTTTCTATTTGTTCTTTTGTGTGTGTTGCCATTAAACTAAACCTGATAAGGCTGTCTTCTTTTGAAACTGCCGGTGAAGCAACTGGATTTACAAATATCCCGTCATCGAGCAATAGCTTTGCGAGTTTGAAGGTTTTAAGATCATCACGAACATAGATCGGAATGATTGGGGTATTGGCAATCCCAATATCGAAGCCCAGACGTTTTAATTCAGCTAAAGCAAAGTTGGTATTAGCCCATAACTGATCAATTCTTTCAGGCTCTTTTTTCATGACATCCAATGCGGCAATTACACTGGATGTAGCAGCAGGAGAGATGCTGGCACTGAACATCAACGAACGTGCATGGTGTTTCAAATAATTGATGGTTGTTTGATCTGAGGCAATAAATCCGCCTATAGATGCAAGGGATTTGCTGAATGTTCCCATGATCAGGTCGGTCTTGTCGGTCAAACCAAAATGCGAAGAAGCACCGCGTCCGCCTTCGCCAATTACACCGAGCGAGTGCGCATCATCTACCATAATGGAAGCACCATATTTTTCTGCAAGATTTGCTATACCGGGTAAGTTAGCAATATCACCATCCATGCTGAATATGCCTTCAGTTACGATCAGTTTGATCTTATCAGACTTACAGGATTGCAATACTTTTTCAAGAGATTCCAGGTCATTGTGCTTGTACTTTAATGTTTTAGCAAAACATAAACGCGCCCCTTCAATGATAGAAGCATGATCAAGTTCATCTAAAATAAGATAATCATGACGTCCCAATAAAGCGGGTATTACACCAATGTTTACCTGAAAACCGGTACTGAAAACTAGTGCTGCATCTTTTCCTACAAATTCGGCTAATTTGTCTTCTAATTCAAGATGTATGTCCAATGTGCCATTTAAAAAACGAGAACCTGCACAACCGCAACCATATTTGTTGATGGCATCGATTGAAGCTTGTTTTATATAGGGATGATTGGTCAATCCTAAATAGCTATTAGAGCCAAACATCAGCACTTTCTTGCCGTTAATGATAACTTCTGTATCCTGATCAGATTCGATTACGCGGAAATAGGGATACAGGCCAGCCGCTTTTATTTCCTCGGCTCTGGTGAACTGTAAAACCCTTTCCTTTAAAAGGTCCGGATGATTAACTGGAATGACTTGATCTGGAAGAATCATAGTTTTTTCTGAAATTTAATAATTTCTTAATGATGTCTGTAAATAAAATAAATTGAACTGTTTAATACATGATTATTATCAGGATAAATGTTTTTTTACCCCCAAAATATCATTACCTGTATGCAAGTAACAAAATTTCAAAAAAAAAACAATCAAATATTAATTATTTTATAACAAAGAAACGATAAATCAGCCAAAATTGAAGCATTAAAGCCTATTGACAAAAAAAGCATTTTATGCATATTTTCAACGTAAGAATGCATATAAAGGCTAATTCACTTACCCTTTCTCAAAACTATATTCTCTCTGACAGGAAAAAGAAGCAAGATGAAACAATATTGAAAAACTTTTTTCATGTCAAACGCAGACCATACTATTTAAGACTTATCAGATCTTCATCATCAAATAGTAGGGTTATTTTTTTTGCTTTTGATAAGGAAGAATTTTCAAATTCTTTTGTCTTGGTAAAATCTTTTAACTGAGACTTTATCTTGTTTAAAACTTCTTTCCAGGCTAGATTTTTATAGTCACTCTTCGACAAGGAATAAAATTTTTCAAAAGGAGCGCTGTCTTTTTTTGTTGAATCTTCTGCTGAAGGGTATAATCCTATTGCATAACATTTCTCTGTTTCAAAAAGGAGAAATTTGTAAACAGCACTATCTTTTTTGGGCTTTTCGGTGTTACACATTTTGAAGAAACATTCCTTTAATGTAAGCGGATTAGCTAAGGAAAATGAAGGTGGTGGAGGTTCTACTTCGTGTTCATCTTTTTCATAAGTAACGTCTTCAACAACAACTACTTTTTTCTGCTGGCTGTTGCAAGAGAGAACTATTTGTACAAATAATAATGTTAGGATGAAATATTTTGTTCTCATAAAAATATTTTTTGATCAAGTAGTTGTGTCGTTAAATGTATTCAAAAATTTTCTGTTGCCATCAAAACCTCAGTTTGTAAAATAAAAAAGAGGCAGGAAATTCTTCCTGCCTCTTTAAAATAAATAAAAGTTAATTATGCGTTACGGTTGATGCAATTGAGATCGTCAAATGCAACTTCCAAACGTTTGATGAAACTTTCTTCTCCTTTGCGTAACCAAACACGCGGATCGTAGTACTTTTTATTTGGTTTATCAGCTCCTTCCGGATTACCTAATTGTCCCTGTAAATAGGCTTCGTTCTTTTTGTAGAAATCTTTAACACCATCCCAGAATGCCCATTGCATATCGGTATCGATATTCATTTTGATGGCACCGTAGCTGATGGCTTCGCGAATTTGATTCTGCGGAGAACCGCTACCGCCATGGAATACAAAGTATACAGGTTTTGGTCCGGTTTTTAATTCTTTTTCAATGAACACCTGACTGTTGTGTAGAATTTCAGGTTTCAATTCAACATTACCCGGTTTGTAAACACCGTGTACATTACCAAATGCTGCAGCAATGGTAAACAGGTTACCCACTTTGCTTAATTCGGTATAAGAATAAGCAACGTGTTGCGGTTGTGTATATAATTTTTCATTATCAACGGCACTGTTATCAACGCCATCTTCTTCACCACCGGTAACACCTAATTCAATTTCAATGCTCATACCCAATGGAGCCATACGTTTGAAGAATTGAACTGATGTAGCAATGTTTTCTTCGATCGGTTCTTCAGAAAGATCCAGCATATGTGAACTGAATAAAGGCTGACCTTTTTCTTTATAAAATTGTTCACCCGCATCGATCAAAGCGCTGATCCAAGGCAACCATTTTTTAGCGGCATGGTCGGTATGTAATACAACCGGTACACCATAATATTTAGCAAGAGTATGCACATGCAAAGCACCAGAAATAGCACCTTGAATATTTGCCTGTAACTGATCGTTCGGCATTCCCTTACCAGCGATGAATTGTGCACCACCGTTAGAGAATTGTATAATTACGGGAGAGTTTACTTTTGCTGCGGTTTCTAAAACTGCATTGATCGTATCAGTACCTATTGTATTTACTGCAGGTATAGCAAAATTGTTGTCTTTAGC
>CAIMKO010000066.1 GCA_903841915.1 uncultured Chitinophagaceae bacterium
ATCACTTTGCTTACGGATGCGGATACAGATAAAAATGCAGATACCGATGCAGTGAAACTGATGACAGTACATGCTGCTAAGGGGCTTGAATTTAAGTGTGTGTATGTGGTGGGTATGGAGGAAAACCTTTTCCCGAGTTCTATGGCATTGTTTGACAGGGAGGGGCTTGAGGAAGAGCGCAGAGTGTTTTATGTAGCGGTAACACGTGCCAAAGAACGATTGTGGGTAACGTATGCCAACAGCCGTTACCGCTGTGGTAGCTTGGTGCAGAACGACCCAAGCCGCTTTATTGACGAGATACCGCCATCAAGAATAGATAGATCATTTACGGGTACGAGTAATAGGGGAAACAATACCCATTCGGGCGGGGGTGGGTATGGTAATCTGCTGTCTGGAAAAGACTCCAAGAACTCGCTGGATAAACTGCCATCGCTGAGAAAGCTTGCAGATAAACTCGCTGCCAATAATACGAAGCCTGTACATACCACCAGTGGTGATTTTGTACACGACGATATGGCGGGGCTAAACATTGGTATGCAGGTAGAGCATCAGAAATTCGGGATTGGGAAAGTATTAGCTATGGAGGGGGGGGTGAACAACAGAATGGCTTCAATAGATTTTGGAGAAGGACACGGTGTAAAGAAGATTATGCTGAACTATGCAAAATTGAGGATTGTGCGGTCTGAACTATAATAGACAGGATTTTAGGATACATTTGGGGGGCAGAATTATTTTAGGATTCATTTTACCCTCCTGTTCAGCGCGTATCCAATAACATACCAGCCCTGTCTGTCTTGTCTTGAAATAAAATCATGCCAATCAAAAAAATCGAAGTTCCCCCTTTGACAAGACAATGACATACCCCCAAAATGAAGTTTCAGCATACCCTGAAAACAGCACTAACCACCACTCTAACCAAATGTCTGTCATTACCCTACTTTACCAAAAAAGTATGAATGACCTTATGGTTTTAAAATGCATTGTGCAATGTTCTGAAGCGCATTGCCTTGCTTAGAAGAAATATTAGGCTCAAGTGCAATACCTGAAAGTGTTACCCGCATTTCAGACAATGGAGATTCGGCAAATGCTTTCATGTCTTCCTGTGTCATTTCGCCTTTAGGCAAATAGGTGGAAGTCATAAAACCATCTGAAGCAAGAGTGTGAGTGGGTGAATAATTATTGTCAGCAATAAGCTTTACCACTTTATCTCCTGCAAGTTTGCAATACACAATATCACCTTTTTTGAAATCGTCCTGAAAATGCTTGCCATATTTTATCTGCATTTCCCATCCGTATTTAGTGCCCGACTGCCTCAAAGTCAGCTTCCAATGCCAAAGTACTCCACCAACAGCATTAGTACCTGATTTAACGTGTTCTTTAGTAAATGCATCTGTCTCGTCAACATCCAAGCTACACTTTTGTGCGTAAGACAATGTTGGTAAAATGCTAATCACCACTATCGCAAAGACTTTCTTTAAATTATACATGTTGTTTTTTTTGTAAAAGTATTAATTCCAATGAAATAGTCATAAATAAAAAATTGCCCAAAAAGTAATTAAATTGGCTTATTAATGTAAAAGTGATATTATCCCGAAAAAATAACTACTTCTTGTACTCATACTCATCCAGTACTATTCCTTTAGCCTTTGCTTCCGCTTCTCTTGCCCGAAGCTCTACGCGCCTTATTTTGCCGCTAATGGTCTTTGGCAGTTCGGTAACAAATTCTATTAGTCTTGGCATTTTAAAAGGTGCCAGATTTTTGCGGGCAAAAAGAAAGAGGTCATTGGCTAATTCCGGACTTGGCGTAAACCCTGTATTGAGTATAATGAATGCCTTAACCTCAAAACCTTTTATACTATGCGGGCTACCTACTACAGCCGACTCCTGCACCGCTTCATGTTCCAGTAAAACACTCTCCACTTCAAACGGACCTACACGATAGTCAGAGGATTTGATAACATCATCATCCCTGCCGACAAACCATATATACCCATCGCTGTCACGGTAGGC
>CAIMKO010000067.1 GCA_903841915.1 uncultured Chitinophagaceae bacterium
AAAGGCAGGGCTCTCGAAGAGTGTTCAATGTAAAGTTCTTTAATAAATCATGTTTCGAGAACCTCAACATGACATCACGTCTCTTAACTTAATGACATTGCCCTCCGAGGCTTTAACTAAATTATTCAAACCAATATTCTACCAAAATATCGCCTCTCCGAGGCTTTATAAAATAAAAAACCTCTGAACATTTATTCAGAGGTTTTTTTATATCAATTCGGTAACTATTAATGGAATAATTGAGAAAGCACATTGGTAGGATCGGTCGTTTTCATTCCTAAGAATTTATTCATTTGATCCTTTAATAAGATACCGCTCAGTTTTGATTTCAACCCGCCGAATAAGCTATTGAATTTACTGCTGTATGCTGCTTTATCGCTTGTTTGTAATGGAAGGATCTTAGATTTTTCACCTAAGAAACTAGTCACTGCATCTGTTACTTGTGGTTGCTGTGCTCCTGTTAAATTCAGGCCCGGTGTTAACTTACCCATGATACCGGAAGTCAGTTTGTTTACGTCAAAGCCTGCAGCACCCGCTGTCTTTGCCAGATCACCTAAGCTGCCTAATTGTGCATTCGCTGCTGATGTTACTGCAAATGCGATCGATAATACAATCAATATTTTTTTCATGCTTATTTTTTTACAATTATAGCAATAATTCTGATTTGAGAAAATAAAAATCATGATAATTTAAACAGACTATCTACAAATTCGTGCTTATCAAAGATGAGCAGGTCATCGATCTTTTCGCCGATGCCAATGAATTTTACAGGTATTTGGAATTGATTAGCAATAGCCAATACCACACCACCTTTGGCCGTACCATCCAGTTTCGTAATGATGATGGAATTTACATCTGTTGCTGCTGTAAAATGTTTGGCTTGTTCCAATGCATTTTGTCCGGTACTGCCATCCAACACCAGCATCACTTCATGCGGTGCATCCGGTAATATTTTCGAGATCACGCGTTTTATCTTGGTCAATTCTTCCATCAGATGCGCTTTGTTATGTAAGCGGCCTGCAGTATCAATGATCACGATCTCGCTTCCTTTTGAAATAGCACTCTGAACCGTATCAAATGCAACAGCACTGGGATCGCTTCCCATTTTTTGTTTTACAATGGGCACACCTACTCTTTCGCTCCAGATGGTCAATTGATCAACCGCTGCAGCACGAAATGTATCAGCTGCTCCGAGTATCACACTATGTCCTGCTTTTTTATAATTATGTGCCAGTTTACCGATGGTGGTTGTTTTGCCCACACCATTCACCCCAACGATCAGGATAACGTAGGGCTTTTTACCGGCAGGGATCTCGAAATTCTTGTAAGACTGATCATCGGCATCCACCAGCACTGCTTCGATTTCTTGTTGCAGTATACTGTTGAGTTCGCCGGTGTTGATATATTTATCCTGCTTAACCCTTTTCTCTATTCTGTCGATGATCTGAATGGTGGTCTCAATGCCTACGTCTGCACTCACTAATGCTTCTTCCAGATTATCCAGCACTTCTTCATCAACAGTGGTCTTACCTGCAATGGCCTTTCCGAGCTTTGCAAGGAAACCCTCTTTGGTCTTTTGTAAACCATCTTCGAGGCTCTGCTTCTCTTTTTTTCCGAATAGTTTATCGAAGAAACCCATGATAAGTACGATTTATGAGGTTTGAACTACGAAGTTTTTTAAAATACAGCAACTGCTTATACAGTAGATGCTTTATTCTAAGGGTTATTTATTAAGTTAAGATTTGCACTGTCTTGTTGAGCCTGCTAATGACTGTTTCAAAAAGATTTTTTATTTGCCACTAAGTCTCTAAGAAAAAAAGAAAAAGCGAAGCTTTTTAAAACTTTGTGCTTTTGCGCCCCTGCCTGCCGGTAGGCAGGTTTGTGGCAACCCTGTCATTTTCAATGCCATTTTCTGCAAACTTATATAAATAACAAAAAAGCTGTCTCAACACAGGGTCAAAACAGCTTCTTATCATTTCATCGGCAAAATTACTTTGCTAAGAATTCTTTTACTTTATCCTTGTGCACGATCGCTTCTTTAAAGGTATATGCACCGGTTTTAGGGCTGCGAACAGCCTTGATTACTTTTGTCCAGTTTTTTGCTTCAGCGGCGGCCTTTTGGTCTTTGGTCTTGATCGCTGTTTTTGCTGCTTTTGCCATGACTATTTAATTTCTTTATGAACAGTTACTTTTTTCAAAATCGGGTTGTACTTCTTTAACTCCAGTCTTTCAGGAGTGTTTTTCTTGTTCTTTACAGTAATATAACGGCTTGTACCCGGTTTGCCACTTGTTTTGTGCTCGGTACATTCCATGATCACCTGAACTCTGTTTCCTTTTCTTGCCATTGTAATTAGATTTTAGAACCTTCGGCTCTTAATTTTTTGATTACTGAATTCAAACCATTTTTATTGATGGTACGGATAGCTTCAGTAGAAACTTTCAATGTTACCCAACGATCTTCTTCTGCGAAGAAAAAACGTTTGGTCTGTAAATTAGGTAAGAAGCGACGTTTGGTCTTAATGTTTGAGTGAGAAACACTATTACCAGCGATCGGCTTTTTTCCTGTAACCTGACATACTCTTGCCATAACTCTGATTTTTTCGGGACGGCAAAGGTAGGGAACCTGTACTAAATAGCAATAGAAAAATGCTGTTTTTTAGATAATTTCTTCACATTGCAAGGATAAATTCCATTTGGTTGCTAATAAAGGGGCATTTATCCACAAACCACTGTACAGTTCTCCGAATGACTTGGGCCTATTCATGTTACTTCAAAGCAGGGTCTCCGAAGGGACTGGCTTCAAAGCAGAGTCTCCGCAGGGACTCTGCGCTTTTCATGGACGTACTTCAAATCTATCCACTTTATTTATCTAAAATGACACTGACTTCATAGCAGAGTCTCCGCAGGGACTCTGCGCATTTCATCGGCGTGTCGCCAAATCTATGTCCTGTAATTCCATATAACTAGTCACCGGGTATATGCCTTGTTCACTTGTATAATAATACCTGGCAGAACTATGGACATAATCTTCCGGCAACTTAGCCCATATCTTTTCATTCCTACATGGATTCTGATGTATATAGTTTAATTTCTGTTGTATAAATTCAATAGTTCTGCATTCCTTGCTGTCAAATGAAGACTCAAATACTTCATGTTTTTTAGCTCTTCGTTTATCAGTATCGTTTACCCATTGCTCTAATTGAACAAGTATGTCAGTCCTGCTTTTTTCTTTCAATAATTTTACCAGTTCATAAGCCATAAACCTTTTTCCGTTACCAACAATACTGTTTATTGTTTTACCTGTATTGCCAAATGCAATAACAGCATGAACATGATTGGGCATAATTACATATCCTGCAATATAATGCCCCTGTTGTTTTAAATAATCGAACCATTTATATACTTCGTGATAGCCATTGGTTATTTCAAACAATGGTAGCCAACCGGCGCAGGTAAATGTGATAAAATAAACACCATCAGGAAATGCTATTTGTTTGCGCACACTCATTGATACTGTGAAGATACATATTCGCTTTAAAAATACTACGAACATCGCAGAGTCCCTCCGGAGACTCTGCGGAGAAGAAATTGTGATATCCGATTGAACTAGGCCTTTTCTTCATGTTTGCTTCCTACCTGATAGAAAATAAGTCAAAAGCAAGAAATAATTTTTACCTTGCTCTCGAATTGAAACATTTATGAAATTTCTTCATCAAAACCTGGATTTTCTCGATCATCCCGCAAAGGGAATATCATTCTTGCTGCAATAGCATCGTTATTCCGTCATTTCAATTCATTTTTCTAATTATTATTATTTTATGTTAACTCATACCCTGTCTGAGAGATCAGCCTATTATTTGCAACTGGAAGATCAATTCGGCGCTCACAATTATCATCCCATACCCGTAGTACTGGAAAGAGGCGAAGGCGTTTTTCTGTATGATGTGGAAGGCAAACGCTATTACGATTTCTTAAGCGGTTATTCTGCCGTGAATCAGGGACATTGCCATCCTAAGATCATCAAAACATTGATCGAGCAGGCACAAAAGTTAACCCTTACTTCCAGGGCTTTTCATAATAACCTATTGGGCGAATACGAGCAGTATATCACTTCCTATTTTGGATATGATAAAGTATTACCGATGAACACCGGTGTGGAAGCTGTTGAAACAGCTTTAAAATTAGCCCGCAGATGGGCCTATGATGTTAAAGGCATTGCCAATAACCAGGCAAAAATCATTGTTTGTAAAGATAATTTTCACGGCCGCACCAGTACAGTGATATCCTTTAGTACAGACCCTTCTTCTTTTAATGGCTTTGGCCCTTATATGCCCGGATTTGAAGCAGTGGCTTACAATAATATTGCTGCTGTTGAAAAAGCATTTCAGGATAAAAATACTGCTGCCATTTTGATCGAACCTATTCAGGGGGAAGCCGGCGTTGTGGTACCGGATGAGGGTTATCTAAAAGCGCTTAAATCTTTATGCGAGGAATACAATATTTTATTCATTGCCGATGAAATTCA
>CAIMKO010000068.1 GCA_903841915.1 uncultured Chitinophagaceae bacterium
TGCATCTAATTTTTCGAATACATCATCCAATAATAAAACAGGAGTGAAGCCTTTTTGTTTTTTCAGTATTTCAAATTCAGCGAGCTTTAATGCAAAGAGTAAACTCTTCCTTTGCCCCTGCGATGCAATGGTTTTAAACGATTGTTCATTCATCAATATCTCAATATCATCTTTATGAATTCCAAAGCCGGTACGTTGCAGGTATAGGTCGCGTTGTCTGTTGATCTGCAATAATTCAAGCAGGTCATTTTTCAATAACTGACTGTCGTAACTGATCTTGATAGCATCATCTTTCTGCGCGATGCTTTGATAAGCTTGAAAGGCTGCGGGGACGAGTTCTTCTGTAAATTCTTTTCTTGCAGTAAAGATCAATTGGCCTTTTTCTGCCAGTTGTTCATCCAGTGTATCCAATAAGGATTCATCTAAACGATTCTGTTCAGCAACAGCTTTCAATAAACTGTTTCTTTGCTGCAGTATTTTATTGTAGCTGATCAGCCATTGCAGATAATCCGCATTGCATTGCGATAGAATGGTATCAATGAATTTTCTTCTCTCTTCACTGTTTCCGGTGATCAGTTCAACGTCATCCGGAGCGATCATCACACATGGAAATTTGCCGATATGCTCAGAGAATTTCTTATACTCTTCACCATTTGCCCAAAATTCCTTTCGATTGTTTTCTCGAATGATACAAACCAGTTCCTGTTCTTTCTCATCTTTTAAAAAGACACCATCAACCCTTAATCCGGATCTGCCATGTTGAACGATCTGGGCATCCTGTCTGGAAAAATAGCTCTTGGTAAAACATAAATAATAAATGGCATCCAGTAGATTTGTTTTGCCGCTGCCATTGGATCCGCATACGGCAGTGATACGCTGTTTAAACAGCCATTGTTGCTGTTCGTAATTCTTGAACTGTACAACTGATATATTTTGAAGGAATAACATGGATGCTGCAAAGTAAATCCTTCTTTAATTTAGTTGAGAGATAATCTTATGGAATAGTTTTTAGCTGTATTTTTATCAAAAATTAGGTGTGAAAACAATTCTTTCAGAACAGCAGGTGGCATTGGTCGTAAAACGGTTAGCGCATCAGATCCATGAAGATCATTTGCATTTGAAAGATACCGTCATCATCGGTATTCAGCCACGCGGTATTGCACTTAGCAAAAGGATCGTGCATGAATTGCAACTTCTGGTAGATCCCGCATCTATTCAATATGGCATTTTGGATATTACTTTTTACAGAGATGATGTTCGAAAAGAACTGCATGTGGCCAATAAGACAGATATCCCTTTTAGTATTGAGAATAAAAATGTTGTGATCATTGATGATGTCTTGTACACGGGAAGAACCATTCGAGCAGCATTGGATGCACTGCTCGATTTTGGCAGACCGGCCAAAGTGGAACTCTGTGTATTGATCGACAGAAGGTTCAGGCGTGAGTATCCGATACAGGGCGATTATGTGGGACAACATATCGATACCATCGTTTCTCAGAAAGTAAAAGTTTGCTGGATGGAAAAGGATGGGAGAGAATGTGTGGAACTAATATAGGAAGAAACAAGGAACAAGGCACAAGATTCAAGGTACAAGGCGCAATATTCAAGATTACGTTTAATAATATCCTATGTCACAAGAACTTGAAAGCAGATTTGAAGATTTTGCTAGGCGAGTTAGAGATTTTTGTCTTGATCTGAAGTTCGATTTTATTAATCGTGAATATATCAGTCAGTTGATCAGGTCCAGTGGTTCTGTTGGCGCAAATTATATTGAAGCTTCAGATAGTTTAGGAAAAGCAGATGAACTGATGAAATTGAAGATATCAAGAAGAGAAGCAAAAGAATCTATTTATTGGCTCAAATTATTATTAACTTATGAGGATAGAATGCTGGAAGAAAACAGGCTTAGATTGATTGATGAAGCTGAGCAAATTAAAAAGATCCTATCAGCCATAATTAATAAGTTATAATAAATAATATTGCCACTTGATTCCTGATCCTTGAATCTTGGTCCTTGAATCTTGAATCTTGTTGCTTGATTCTTGTTTCTTGTTTTTCTTGAATCTTGGCTCTTGGAAACTTGATACTTGTTCCTTTAAAACCCTAACTTCGCTTTTTAATGAGACTATCTACCAAACATCTTCTTGGTATCAAACACCTCAACAAGGAGGATATCCAATTAATTCTTTCAACTGCTTCCAACTTTAAAGACGTTTTACAGCGACCTGTAAAGAAAGTTCCATCTTTACGGGATGTAACGATCGTCAATCTCTTTTACGAGAATTCTACACGTACCAGAATGAGTTTTGAACTGGCAGAAAGAAGGCTGAGCGCCGATACACTCAATTTTACACTCAGCAGTTCTTCAGCAGCGAAAGGAGAAACTTTACTGGACACGGTGAATAATATCCTCAGTATGAAAGTGGATATGGTGGTAATGCGGCATAGTGCCAGCGGTGCTCCGCATTTTCTGGCAAAACATATCCCCGCAGCCATTGTGAATGCAGGAGACGGTATCAA
>CAIMKO010000069.1 GCA_903841915.1 uncultured Chitinophagaceae bacterium
GGCATACAATAATTTAATTGTCAATTGTAAATTTGGAATTCGTATCGTTCAAAATCCTATTGCTGATACTGCCAATATCCGATATGGTTATAATTGGTATTATGCAGATTCCATTTCTGTTGCAAGTCAATTTATCCCTTCTTTATCGGTAAGTACTTGTATCAGCCAGCCACAGGAAACAGATATACCTAAGCCATCTACTTATTTGCCAACCGGCTGGAAAGTGGGCGATGTTTATACAGCCCCTAACTCAGTACTTGGTATCAATAATCCACAGTTTATTAATGGACCTGTACCAATGCCGGCAGGATTAAAACTTGCGGATATATCTGTAGTAGGCACTTATAATTTTGCTCTAAAACCAACATCCCCATGTATTAATGCAGGGTTTACAGGTTTTTCTGCAAGAGGAGATGTAGCATTAGATCCTAAATATGGGGCAACTGAAATAACAGCGCCGGGAAAAGATATAGGTTGCTACCAAAGTAATGGTAGAGGTAACCAGCACTAATACTATTCATTCAATAGCTTTGTCAGCACCGATAATAGTATCAGTGCTGACAAATTCATTTATGGCGTATTCCAAAAATGAGCAGACAACAAAAAAGTGACACATACAAAATTTCAAAAGGGTAGTCTATGAAAATCTATCTCAATAAAATACTACTGATCGTTTTGTTGATAGGGGCATCCTTTGCAGCAGACTGTAAGCCGGTCATTGCTGTTCAGAATGACAGCATCATTCAGTTTGTGTTTTGTTCAGACCTTCATTTCGGATTAACAAAACCTGTTTTCAGAAATAAAATAAATGTTTCCGCTGCAGAAGTTAACGATGCCATGCTGGCAAAAATGAATGAGCTTCCATCACTACTTTTACCCAATGACAATGGCATTGCTGCCGGGAAAAAAATAAATGGCATTGACGCTGTGATCATTACCGGTGATATCTGCAATCGGCAGGAAAAAGATATTCAGCCTGCGTCAGTTTCCTGGAAACAATTTGAAGAGGATTATATCGGTCACCTGCAATTAAAAGACAGCAAAGGCAACAAAACAAAATTATTGCTCACACCGGGGAATCATGATATCAGTAATGCCGTGGGATTTCACAGACCCATGCAACCCCTGACAGATAAAGCTTCCATGATCGGCATGTATAATTTGATGATCCAGCCGGCTGTTCTTAAAACAGAAAAGACCTATGATCTTTCTACAGATAAAATTCATTATTCAAAAAATATCGGCAGCATTCATTTAGTTTTTGTGGATGCCTGGCCCGATTCTGCTGAAAGGGTTTGGATGGAAAAAGATCTGCGGTCAGTTTCAAGTACCACGCCTGTTTTTTTGTTTACGCATTCCATGCCTGATGTGGAAGCTAGATTTTTTGTGAATCCGAATGGGGATCATTCCATCAATGAAAAAGATAAGTTTGAGAATTTAGTGACAGAAACTTTTAAAGATGGCAGTTCGGTTGAAGAAAAAACGATCATTGAACAAAAAGCTTTTGCAGCGTTTATTCAACAACATCAAAATATCAAAGCCTATTTTCATGGGCATAACAACAGCACAGAATATTATAACTGGACGGGGCCTGATAAAAACATTTCCCTTCCCTGCTTTCGTGCTGACTCTCCTATGAAAGGAAGATATTCTGCAAAAGATGAAACGAAACTGGCCTTTGAATTGATCACCATCGATACAGTAAACAAAAAGATGACGGTTAGAGAATGTTTATGGAATACAAACCCTGCTGATCCAAATACAGTGCTGGGTTGGGGGATCAGCATCAATTCAGCTTTATAGAGGAATATTCCGATATTCAACGGTATTCAAAATTTCTACAGAATTAAGTCTTTCATTTGCAGTATTCTGATCAATCTATTATTCAATGAAAGGATTATTCATTTGTGCTGGCCTGCTTCTTATTGTATATCATCTCTCTTTTTCACAACAGAAGAATAATCGCACAGATCAATACAGAATTACAGGCAAGGTGCTGGATTCTGTTTCCGGACAAGCCATTGAATATGCCACGATCTCTTTGCTGAATGACAGCACTAAAAAAATAATAACGGGAACGATCACAGATAAGAAAGGAATTTTTGCATTGGAAAAAATCAGTAAGGGAAACTATACGATGAGTATCCAATTTTTAGGATATGCCGACCTGAATAAAAGAATAACCCTTAATAAAGACCTTACTGCAAATGATTTTTTGATCAGCAAAAAAACCAATACACTGGCAAATGTTACGGTAACCAGCAGCAAAAGAGTCATTGAAAATAAGATCGATAAACTGGTATACAATGTAGAGAAGGACATTACTTCACAGGGCGGTGTAGCAACCGATGTATTGAAAAAGATACCAATGGTTACAGTGGATGTGGATGGAAATGTAGAATTGCTGGGCAATCCCAGTGTCCGCTTTTTAATTGATGGAAGACCTTCCGCCATTTTTGGCAATAGTGTTGCTGATGCATTACAATCCATTCCCAACAGTCAGATCCAGAGTATAGAAGTCATTACAAGTCCCTCTGCAAAATATGATGCAACCGGAACCGGTGGTATCATCAATATCATTTTAAAGAAAAATAAGATAGAAGGGTTTAACGGAAATATCAATTTGTCGGCAGGTACCCGTTTAGAAAATGGGAGTGTCAATGTGAACTGGAAGAAAAAGAATTTCGGCGTGAGCGCCTATTTTAGTGGCAATGCACAATTGGAAGCCATTACGCCGAATGGCATGGATCGTGTCACCACTTACAGCAGCGGCAGCGGCAGATTGCTGCAGGAAGGCGATGCTAATTTCAGCAGGAACGGTTATAAATCAGGGATCGGATTCGATTGGTCGCTTTCTAAAAAAGACAATATCAATGCAAATCTTGGGTACAATCATTTTAGCAATAAGAATCAGGGCATCATTGATCAGACGGATCTTAAATACAACCTCTCGGGTAATGAGATCAGTCGAGTAAACAGTTTGCGCAATTACATCAATCAATTTGCTGTCAACACTTTTGATAACAGCCTTGTGTATAAACATACATTTAAAAAAGAAAAACAGGAACTGGAGATCGGGTATGACGGAAGTTTCGACAATAACAATACTTACTATGATCAATCGCAATATTATAAAGCAAATACAGCAGCATTTGCAGGGGCACATAGTTTAAATGTGGGTAAGGAAAATGAAATGAATTTTTCTCTTGACTATACCCAGCCTTTGGGTAAAAATCTAGAACTCGAAACAGGATTGAAGCTGAGTTTGGAAAACATCAGCAGCAAGGCGGATGTTTTCATGCTGAATCCGGCTTCGGGGAATTATGTAATAGATACATCGCAGTCTTATAGTGCCGATTATAAGCGAAGGATCTATGCCGGTTATGCTTCTACCAGCTTTTCATTATTCGATTTTCTGGATATCAAAGCAGGGATGCGTTATGAGTATACGATCAGCACGGCTGATTATTCCAATGCCAGCAATGTCAGCATTCCGGATTATCATAATCTAGCTCCTTCTTTTGTGGTCTCTCATTCTTTTAATGAACGACAAACCCTAAAATTTGCTTATTCCTATCGCATAGAAAGACCCGACTTTCGTGACCTTAATCCTTTCATGAATCTCAGTGATCCGCATAATATCACAACGGGTAATCCAAATCTTCAACCCGAAATAGGCAACAAGTTTGAGTTAGGGTATAACAAAGCTTTCGACAATGGAAGCAATATCAATATTTTATTCTTCTATCAGCGAAACAGTCCGGATATCAAATCTTTCCTCACGTATTACCCGACCTATAAAATAGGCGATTCCGTTTATACGGATGTTACGGTTACTTCCCGGGCCAATATCAGTTCCGAAGTAAGAGCAGGTACCAATATTTCGCTTTCACTGGTGCTCAGCAAAAAACTAACTATTCGTCCCAATGTTCAGTTATACAACCGAACCATGGATAATCCTTACGATACACCCAACAGAACAAGCAGCTTTGGTTTCAGGGCCAATATCAATGCAGCCTATATTTTCAATAATCAATGGACGGCTGAGGCTTTCGGTAATTATAACCTGGGTATGAAATGGCAGGGACAGCAACCCAATATGTATTCCTATACATTGGCTGCACGCAAACAGATCCTTCATGCAAAAGCTAGCATCGGCATCGTAATGGTGAATGCGTTTAACCAATATATTCATCAGGAAACCCTGTCGATAGCAAAGGGGGTTGTTGCCAACTCTTATCGTGATATTCCGTATCGTTCCTTTGGGATCAGCTTTACGTATAAGTTTGGTAAACTAAAATTCACGAAACCAAAAGAAACAGAAAATTATCTCTATACACCTCCTTCAGAAAATTAAGTTTTTGCGAAACACCGTTTTTGAATTTGTAATAAAGGATATCTATTAAAAAAGCCTCATCCTTTCGAATGAAGCCCTTGTTCTTTACTTAACCTGCTGCTATGAGACCATAAAATTACAGTTTCAATTTGACCGGCAACATTACCAAATCATTAACCTGTTGAAAAGATGGATCTTTGAGATTTTGCTATTGTAAACTATTTCTTAAAATTCAAAAGTGGATTGGTCCTTTTTTGTTTACTCTTTTATCTAAAAATATCAGAGCAAGCACAATAATTTAAACAGTGTATATAGTTTGCGTATACTGAAATGTATATTAGGATTGGATTCATTGCTTTTCAATCTTTTGCCATTAACTTTTTTTATTTGAAATAAAATCTTAAAAATAAGAAACGGATATTACTTCAACATTTCGAAAATGTTATTTTAAAACCAATCTATGGTTATGGAATTACTATGTTGTCTTAGTATAACATTCTGTTAACCTGGCTCTTCCATATTTGCTCTCTCAAATCCGCGAATATGAACTGCCCTACCAAAACAAACAAAAACCGACTGTACTTTTTTCTTAAGCTTAGTTGGATATTCTTACTGTCTGTCATTATTGATACA
>CAIMKO010000070.1 GCA_903841915.1 uncultured Chitinophagaceae bacterium
CCATCAATTTGCTTTTTTCAATGATCCTAAATAACTGTTGTATACTATCCGGCAAGGCCTTCAATATATTCCTCACTCTGATTGCTGTTAGTGTGTCAGTTTTATCCTTAAGGTATAAATAGGCGCAGCCACCACTTACAGTATTAAACTGTGCCTTCCAATCGTCTTTTTTCAAATCAGCAATTAAACCGGCATTTTTAAGCCAAATGTTTGGGCTAATTTTTTTTGTATAATTAAAAAAACCATGATCGCCGGTAACAATAAGAACTGTGTTATTCCAAATACCCTGATCTTTTAATGCTGCTTTAATCTTACCTACAGCCTCATCGGCATCTGCAATGGCTGCTCTTACCTTATTGCCTTGCCTGCCTTCCTCATGTTCTGCTTCGTCTACAGAAAACAAGTGTACAGTCATAAAGCCAGGCTTTTCTTTTTTAATAAGATACGCAGCAATACGAGCCACATTCTGATCTTTGCCATAATCAATTGTATCAGCTGAACCAAATACTTCTTTTTTTATTTCTGAAATAAAACCGGCAGGTTTAGTATGCGATTCACGGAAACCTTCGCCTAAAGCCCCAATATCAGGGATATCATAATCTACAGGAGCCCCTGCAGAAACCGGCCAAAAAAGAGAAGCGGTTTTTAATCCTTTTTCTTGTGCCGCCTTCCATAAGGTTGGGGAATGCAATGATGTATCGCTCCAATATATTTTTCCGGTAGCCCCCAATGGTTCAAAAACAGCATTAGCATAAACAGCATGCTTTGCCGGTTGAACTCCAGTAATAATCGTACTGTGTGCAGGATAAGTTACAGAAGCAAAAACACTGTTTACGCCTTGTGCATGGCTACCGTTTTTAACTAGTTCTTGAAGGTTATTGGCATGCCAGGCTGTGTCCAGATAAAAATCGGGGCGAAAGCCATCAATCGTGATCAGTATAACATGTTTCACTTGCTGGGTAAAGCCAGTAACAGAAAACAAAAAAGCAAAGGCTGCAAAAAAAAGCTTCTTGATCATAATAGTATTTTGCAAAAAAAGAAAGGGTTATTGCTTTTCAATTTGGAATAGCATAATTACAGCTTCATTAACACCATTACCTTAACGTAGCATTAGGAAATTGTTAACTGAAAGATCGGGGCTTCAAAAACAGATAAAGCATACATGCATTGTGAATAATAGGGCAAATAATATAGCACATTAAATACATATCATTTTTGCATTTATATACTTTGCTACTTGCTTCAGATATTAAATTTTTATAAACAATAGGAGAAGAAAGACTTACACATTTAAAAGCATCTAGTTTCGCAACAAAAATGGGAACTTGTAAAATAGTTGTCTTCAGATCAGCCGATCAACCTTTAGCATTGACAGAAACAGTTATTCCGCTGCTAAAGGAAAAAGAAATTCTCATCCGCAATGAATATGCTACTCTTTGCCGAAGTGATCTCTACACGTATACCGGCAAACGAATAGAAAAGAATCCAACGATACTTGGTCACGAAATTGTGGGCAGAATTGAGGCCTTTGGCCCCGGTGCTCCTGAAAGGGACCTTCGTGGTAATTCTTTAAAAATCGGTGACAGGATCACCTGGGCCATTTTTGCCAGCAATCCGGAATCTGAATTTTCTAAGATGGGTATGCCGCAAAAGGCTGAAGACCTGTTTAAATATGGCCATGAACAAATTACCCCTGACAGTAGTTTGCACGGTGGCCTTAGCCAATTTACCATTTTACGTAAGCATACTCCGATCATTAAAATAAGCGAAAGTTTAGCGCTACCGGTGGCTGCCATCATTAACTGTGCGGTAGCAACAGTGTCAGGTGCAATTAGGGTTGCAGGAAATTTATCGGGGAAAAATGTGCTGATCTGTGGTACCGGTATGCTTGGAATTATTGCCTGCGCAATGGCGAGATCAAACGGAGCTTCAAAAGTTTTTGCAACAGATACGAATGCAGAAAGATTGGTCATTTCTAAAGAATTTGGTGTTGACGAAATTTTAGAAACGAACTCCGGAAACAGCTTAAAAGATCTTTTTTTAGAGAAGTCTGATGGTTTAAAATCTATACATACTCTTATTGATTTTAGCGGATCACCTGATGCTATGGAAGAAGCCTTTGGTTTGCTGGGCATTGGCGGTACAGCTGTTTTTATTGGGGCTACTTTTCCACAGCGTAAAATACAGATCGATGCAGAGCAGGTTGTAAGAAAAATATTAACCATTAAAGGCTTACACAATTATAATGAACAGGACCTGGATACCGCGGTAAGTTTTATTGAAGAAAACCAAGGGATATACCCTTTTGAAAAATTGATCTACGATGGTTTCTCTTTAGAACAATCTAACGAAGCTTTCCTGTACGCCTTAGAAAAAAATGATTTCAGAGTAGGCATTACAATCAATTCATCAAAATAAAATAGATATGGGCAAAATTAGTATGGTTGTTTTTGATCTTTCAGGTACAACCGTTAGCGATGATAATGCAGTTGCAAAAAGCTTATACGAAGCCGCCAAAGATTTTAATCTGGATGTAACACTGGAAGATTTTGAAAAAACCATCGGCACCAATAAAATACATCTTTACCAGTTTATGATCGCGAGGAATAAAGGACATGAGGTGAGCATACAAAATCTTGAAAAATACAATTTCCCTGAATACCACGATCTGGCGATGGAAGTGTTTGAATTATACTCGGAAATAATGGTTGCTTATTATCGCAATCAGGTGAAAGCCATCCCGGGTGCCGAGGATGTTTTTCGCTGGTGTCGTAGTCAAGCTATTAAAGTAGTTACAGATACCGGGTTTCACCGCGATGTGAATACTGCGATCATGGAAGGTTTACAATGGAAAGAAAGAGGATTGGTGGATCTAACTCTTGATGTTGAAAATACAAATGGAATTGGGAGACCTGCTCCCTATATGATCTTTCATGCGATGATGGAATTGGGGATACAATCTGTCAGGGAAGTGATCAAGATCGGCGATACGCCTGCCGATCTTTTATCGGGCCATAATGCAGGCTGTATTGGCAATATTGGTGTTTTAAGTGGCACCAATACAAAGGAAATATTTGATCATTACCCGCATACACATATTCTTCCAAGTGTTGTTGAATTGCCAAGCCTTATTGAAAGCGAATTTTACAAGCACTAAACTATGGCTGCTATCACCACAAGTGCAGGGTTAAAAAGTAAAACATCCCAATGGCTTGCAAACTGTAATAGTTTTGCTTTTGTATTTTTTTGCAGCACGGCTGCTTTTATAACTTATTGCAGCATGTATGCTTTTAGGAAGCCCTTTACAGCAGCCACTTTTGAAGGATTAAGTTTATGGGGGATCGACTATAAGATCCTTTTGATCATCAGCCAGGTATTTGGTTATACTATTTCTAAATTCTTGGGTATAAAAATTGTTTCGGAGTTACCCCCCAATAAACGGATACTCCTCTTATGTATTTTAATGGGGTCAGCATGGGCATCATTGCTTTTTTTTGCCATTACACCTTACCCGTATAATTTTATATTCATGTTCTTAAACGGACTACCATTGGGTCTTATTTGGGGTGTAGTATTCAGTTATTTGGAAGGAAGGCGTTTTACTGAAGTTTTAGGTGCGGTGATGGCAAGCAGTTTTATCGTTTCATCGGGTTTTGTAAAAGCGGGTGGCAAAATGCTCTTAGACAATTTTGCAGTATCCGATTTTTGGATGCCTTTTTTAACCGGTTTGCTTTTTTTACCAATGCTATACTTGGGTATTTGGATGCTGAAACAAATACCGCCTCCCACAAAAGAAGACCAACAATATCGTACCCAACGGGTACCAATGAATAAGGCAGAAAGGTTGCGTTTTTTTAGGCTGTTTGCACCCGGTATCATTATGTCAATTGCCATCTATGTTGGGCTTACCATTTTTAGGGATATACGAGATAATTTTGCCATAGAATTATGGACAGCATTGGGCTATGGGCATGTACCCGGTATTCTAGCATTCGCTGAAATACCTATTGCCATTGCAGTACTTATCATTATTGGATTCATGATCTTGATCAGGAATAACCGTCTGGCTTTTTATATCAACCTGCTAATCATTTTTATTGGCGGTATCCTTTTAATTTTAATCACTTATCTCTTTGTTCAAAAGATAATTTCGCCCTTATACTGGATGATCATTATTGGTTTTTCTATGTACCTGCCCTATATCGCCTTTCATACCATGTTTTACGAAAGATGGATCGCGCTATTTCGCTATAAAAGCAATATTGGTTACCTGATGTACATCAGTGATGCTTTTGGTTATTTAGGAAGTGCTGTTATCCTTTACTTCAAGAATTTTGGTACTAAGCATTTAAGCTGGTTGCACTTTTTTACAATAACCGCTTATTGCGTGGGTGCCGTTACCGTTATTTTATCCTTTTTCTCCATCCTTTATTTTTTAAGCAAAGAGAAAAATAAAGAATCAGAAAGGCAGCTAACGTAAAAAAGATCTTATTGTAGATAAAATATATCATTTTTTTAAACAGCATTAGGATGAATATGGTAAATCAATAGTCAACCATTTTCTTTGAGATGATATGATCTTTTTCGACTTACCAGCAATTCAAACCATGGCATTATCACTATTTTGCTGTAAATAACCAAGCTGCCAATTTGTAATTGAAGTCAAAGTATCCACCTGCAGGGGCATTCAAAGCATGATACACAAACAAAGGAACATTTGCATCGTATAAAGAACCATGGCTGCGATAAGTAGCCGGCAAAATTTCCGATTCAGTATCCAGATCTCCAAAAACGGTATTCTTGTCTCCCAAGACAATTAAATCACCGATCCTTCCCGGCATTAAATGAAATTTTTCTGCTGCTTCCTTTTTTGTTAACACCGCTTCAACACCTTTTAAACTAAGTAATGTTGCTGTTACTTTTTCTTGATCATTTTGGTCTTTTAGATATACGTAAGCAGTTCCTCCAAATCCTCTGTGATGTTTAAAGTATTTATCTCTTTCCGGAGAAATAGCAATCTTAACAGGAGTATTTCTATTGGTGCAGGCTTTACCTAAATCCCAACAAAAGTTTTTATGGTTTACCCCATGATCGGCCGTGATCAATATCCCAGCATCAGGGGCTGCTTTACTAATTTGAGCGATATAAGAATCAATCTTATTCAAATGCTCTTTGGATTCTACGCTTTCGGGTGCCCATGTATGCATGGGATAATCTGTAATATGAATATAAATAACGCCCAAACCCGGATCATTCTTTATGCTATACAATGCGGCCTGCATCAACCAGTAGTTCACCTCTCTGCTATAAATAGAGGGAACTGTTCCGATTCTTTGTATCCAAAGAGGTGAAGCCGTTTCCGGCGATATTACTTCATCAGTTCCTTTATCCAATAAGCCAATTGTCTTTTTTTTGCTGGAGAAAAGAATAGATCTGACAGCTTCTTTTTTTGCTCTTTCAAAAATGGTAGGTGCTAATACTAAAGAGTCATCTTCCATGAACTCTTCAGCATCTGAAGCAGTATTAAAAAAAGAATTTCCTGTTATACCGTGTTTCTCCGGTAATACTCCCGTACAGATGGAAGTATTATTTACATTGGTAACCGATGGCATCAATGACGGTACCACTTTATAGATCCCATGTTTTTCAAAATAATTCAAAGTGGGCATGTCACTGTTACGATAATAATCCTCTCCAAAACCATCCATCATGATGATAATTATCTTTTGCTGTTTTGATCTAGTCTTTGTCTGTGCAATTAATGCTACAGGAAACAAAAAAAAGATGACGAAGGCAATCAGAAGAAATAATTTCATTTGTAAAAGATTAAATAGTTATCAATCATATTCAAAATAAATTCAGGAAGTCATTTTAAAATTTATACCCAACTACCAATGATCCAAGCCAGATGGTACCCACCCGAAAAGTATTGAAGGAAATAACACTTGCTTTATAATCTACCCGAAAGCCCACACCCATTTTTGTATCAAATTCCCCTGTTCGATAATCCCACCAAAGCATGGGCAGATAAGCAGGTCCCATTTTCAAATTCTTATTTACATTAAACAGAAGCTGCGGGCCGGTAAAGCCAATTAAAATTCTTTCCTGAAAATCATACCCTATTAAAATTGTTTTTTCGAAAGATTTTGGTTTTTTAATGATAGACGTATCGCCAGGCAACGTATTTGCAGAGATTTTCGTAATGGCAAATGGAGAAAATAAGAGGATAAAAAAAATTGTTTTCATTTTTTCATAAAATTAAAAAAAGAGGCTTAGAAAAGCCTCTCGGATAAAACACTATTGTGTTTATGTTAAAAGAGGCTTAATAATATTATTCTAAGAATTTTAGCTTTAAGAGACTTCTCTTTTGAGCATTTAATCCCATTACTTTTTCTAAATACGCATCAATGGATCCATATTGGGTTTTAATAGATGTGAAAGTTGATTGAATATACGATTCCTTCGCTGCCATCATATTTCCGGCGGAAACCTCATCTAACTTATAGTATTGAACCATTGCTTTAATGGCTTTTTCATTTTCATTCCTTCTGTAATAATTAGTAGCCAGATAATCTTCTACAATTGTTTTTTCATCCACACCCAATGCAAATAATATCAATGCAGCCGCTATTCCTGTTCTGTCTTTTCCTGCTGAACAATGAAATAAAAGAGAACTATCCTTGTTCAGTTGTAGTAATTCTTCAAACATAGGTTGGTAGCGCTTTTGAAAGGGGGTAAGGTCGCTGTAGAATTTTACCAATCCCGAATCATTTTTAATAGATCTCATCATATTCTTTAAGTAATTGCTATCGCCTATATTCTCACTTCCTGCAGGCAGAGAAATTCTGGTTGTTGTTGCCGGGATCTTGTCAGGAGCGATCTTCACTTCATAGGGCCCTCTGAAATCGAGGTCATATGCGATCGATAATTTTTGCAATTCATCAATATCATTGGCTGTTAATTTGTCTAAAGCTGCACTGCGATACAGCTTTCCCCATTTCACTTTTTTACCCTCCCGGGTAGTATAGCCTCCGATGTCTCTGAAGTTAACGGCTCCCTGCAATTTTATTTCACGCTTAGTGCTATCAGCTATTTGCGCTTGAACTGAAGTGACAGTGATCAATAAAAATGAATAAATAAAAAATAATTTCATGTTGATGATTATTACTGATTCGAAAATCTATCTGTTTAATTTGCTGTATAAGCCAATTTGCCGTCAACCCAGGTTTCTTTGATATGTATATTATGTATTTGATCAGCCGCAATTGTAATAGGGTCTTCTTCAATTAACACAAAATCGGCAAACATTCCTTTAGATATGGTTCCTTTTTTATTGCCTTCACCTGTTGCTGCAGCCCCGCCTTTTGTAAACATGATCAGCGCATCTTCCGCATCAACAGATTGCTTAGGTCCCAATTTTTTACCGCTGCCGGTTGTTCTTAACACTGCAGATTCCCATCTTGCTCTTGCATCAAAATCAGATACCGGTGCGTCAGAATGCATGGCCGGTAACACTCCTGCATCTAAAAAGCTTCTGGTTGCAAACATTCTGTTTAATCGCTCTTCTCCATAGGGCTCTAACAAATCGCCCAACTCATTAATATAACTATGTAAAACCGGGATCACGCCTAATTTTTTTATTCTGGCAATAATACTGTCGTTGATTACACTGCAATGTTCGATACGATGGTGTATGTTCAATGGATTTCCTGTTGCATAGGCTTTTTCAAGCGCATTCAACACCATTTCGATCTCTCTGTCACCATTACTATGGACACATATTTGCAATCCTTTTTTATGTATTGCCAGAAACAAAGAATCTAACTGCGCCTGTGTTCTTTTATATGGAATGCCATAATAATCTTTTTGCCCTGTGGCAGGATTGATCATGTCATAAGGCTCATATAACCAACATGTTTTTCCACTTAAGGAATTGCCATGAAATACTTTGATCGATTTTACCCTAAGAAAGTTTGTTTCAACTTGAGGTATTGTACCATTGTCATAATAACTCAGTGCTTTCCATTCATCCGTTTCATGATGTGCATCGCCGCCTTCCATTTCGGGCAGTAATTTGTCTACGATCATGATATTGAAACGCATGGGGAAATTTTCCTTTATCAATGCGTAATAAATTTTTAAGCGGTTTGTATCAGTACCGGCATCACCGATACTGGTGATCCCAAAGGATAACAGGTTTTTAAAATAGCTCTTATAATTAGAAAATTCCTGTTCAAAACTATGTTTTGGAAAAGGCAGTATGGCTGCATTATTGGTAAGATTACGCGAAGCGGATTCTTTGCAAATACCATTGGGTGAACCATCTGCATATCTGTCAAATGCCCCACCTGCCGGATCTTTTGTTTCTTTTGTAATTTGATTTATGGAAAGCAGATAAGAATTCGCCGCAGATTTATGGCCTGAAGCATGTGTTATAAAAACAGGGTGATCAACAGTTGCCTTATCCAAAAAGTGACGCAAGGGTTCACTGCCTAATTTACTTTCATTATAGCCTCTGCCACGTATTAACATCCCCTTTGGTGTGATAGCCGCTTTCTTAGCAAGAATGGTTATAAGACTATTCATGCTGGTAACAGTATCTAAACGAATCACATGATCCAATTGACTAAAAGGGGTTTCCGGACCGGGATGCAGGTGAACATCATTTAACCCCGGGATCAGCGTTTTTCCTTTTGCATCGATCAATTTTGTTTCCGGGCTTTTATATTCTAACGCCTTTGTATTATCCCCCACAAATAAGATCATTCCATCTTTAACCACTAATGCTTCATGCCTGTCGCCTTTTTTGACTGCCGTGATGATATTGGCATTGGTGATGATAAGGTCTGCTTTTTGAGCGAAACCTGAGTTCGTCACACTTAAAAAGATAATAATGAAAATAAACAACTGAAATTTTTTCATACTGGATATTTTATAAACAAGGGAGCTTAAGAAGCCCCCTTGTTTAAATAAAATTGATCTTGTTCCAAAAATTATTTTGTTAACCAAGTATCTTTTGTAACATCATCAGATCCGGAAAACTGAGATGCAAGCGCTGCTAAATAATTTGCATTGTTATAGTTGATCTCCGATAAAGGATATAACCAACGTCTTGGAATGGCACCTGTTGTAGTTCCTGTACCGGCTCCATTTGAACTAAACGCAGGGACGCCTGTTCTTCTGGCATTCATAAAAGCTTCGTAGCCTGAATTCATAAACAATGCCACATATTTTTGATTCAAAATTTGCGTAAGTGCTGTAGCAGGATTCGCAGTATTATATGCTACATTAGCTAAAAAAGTTGCATTATCCGTAGTTACAGTACCCAAGCTTGAACCAGCTACATTAGAAATGGTAACAGTAGAACTTGAAGTGGTACTCAATCCGAAATTTTTGAAAGAAGCACTAATACCGTTATTGTACCAGGTAGCTGCATCAGTTGCAGTTAAGGTTGGAGCCCATCCTCTATTAATTCCTTCTGCTATATTAAAGCACAATTCAGGATAACCGATAAAAATAAACGGTTCGTAAGTGGTTAATGTGTAAGCTGAAACAAAGCCGTTACCAAAATAACGCATACCGTTAAAAGCAGAAATAACATTGGTAGCACCTTGATTCTGTAATACTGTTAATGAAGAACTTGGAACACCGCCAACGTATGAGCTGAAACTGCCAATGCCCCCACCCGTTATTGGACATGCCATTAAAAACGTACGAGGATCAGCATTTGTTCTTGTGATCGACAAAACAGTTTCGCCCACATTTTGAAAGTTATTATAAGCATTGTTACCCTGAGCATAAGGTGGATACAAATTAGATGCTACAAATTTATATACCATATTATCGCTATTACTTGTCATGATAGGATAAGCTGTTGGATTGGTTACAATTGCTGCAAATTGTGATTTAATGTTTAAATCTGCATTATCATCGGCACGTTTACTCAAGCTAATCAATACTCTTAACTTATATGTATTAATCAATTTTTGCCATTGCAAATTGGTCAGTCCAAAAATATCGCCACCATCAAAAGCTGCACTTGCATTTCCTGCAGCACTATTCACGGTACCCATAATCGTATTAGCTGTATCTAATAAAGCCAAAGCTGTTTTATAAACTGTTTTCTGTGCATCAAAAACAGGCGTAACATTAGAAGGGTCGCCGGCCTGACTCATCGGAATATCACCAACTCTTTGCGATAACCAAACGGCCGAATAAGCACGCAAAAATTTAGAAAGCGCAAAATATTTATTGTTGGTTGTACCCAATTGAGATTTTGCTTGTTTCTCTAATGCGATAGCATATTTTAATATTTGATAACTATCAGCAGAATAACTCCATCCATAGGTATTATCACCCCAATACTTAGAATAATTAGATACCTGATACTGATCATATTTGTAAACATTTCCACCAAACGGGGTTTCTTCAGTAAGTATAAAGTTAGCGGTAACATTATTAATGATAAGAGACAAAGGCAAAACAGAACTAGCAGAAGCTGCATTGGGGTTAGATTCTAAATCCCCTTTTTGGCAGCTGGTGATCGACATTGTTATCAATGCACCTAAAGCTAAAGTGAATAATAATTTGATTTTCATTTTTTAAATTTTATACTGATGAATAAGTTTAGAATGAAAGATTGATATTGAATCCGAATTTGCGTGTACTGGAGCTTTGTAAAGCACCGTTTGCAGCAACACCACCTACACTTAGATCAGAAGCATTAAATCCTGACGGATATTGGTCTATATCGAAATCCTTTCTTTTAGCAAAGTATAATAAGTTTTTGCCTACTAAAGAGAAGGAAGCGGATTTAATTAAACCATGTCCCCATTTTGGCAGATCCATTGTATAAGACAACACCACTTCACGCAATTTTACAAATGATCTGTCGATCATAAAGTATTCATCAAAGTTTGCTTTTAAGTTACCCGTTAAGTATGATTGAACTAATGCCGATGTAGTATTTGGAGCAAATGTTAAACTACCGATATTAGATATAACTCCGTTTTGGAAAGTGGGTGTACCTGAAGCAATTTGTACGCCGGGACCAAATTCATTCCCCAATAATGATGGTGTTGGGGCATTGGTACCTTGGTTTGTTGATTGCCATTCTTTTAAACGGGCAGCACCAATTACACCTTGTACAGTTTGAATATCTGTTCCACCTTGCATGGTA
This sequence comes from uncultured Chitinophagaceae bacterium, assembly GCA_903841915.1. GTDB lineage: Bacteria > Bacteroidota > Bacteroidia > Chitinophagales > Chitinophagaceae > CAIQDX01. The sequence continues at coordinate 11,180 of CAIMKO010000070.1, forward strand.
GCATAGTAATTGTAATCATAGATCTTACCACCAATACGTCCGTCGAATTGAAAACTAAGGCTTAGGTTTTTATAAGTGAATTTATTGCCAAAACCAAAAGTAAAATCAGGATTTAAATAACCTAATGAACCCAATCGTTGGTCATTACTACCGCTTGCTTTTTGTAATACGCCACCTGAATAAACAATATTACCCGAACCATCTC
>CAIMKO010000071.1 GCA_903841915.1 uncultured Chitinophagaceae bacterium
ATTGTGTTACTATCATTTCAACTTTACCATCCATGGTTGATGCAACAAGATGATGCCTGTCTATTGGTCTTACAGTATTGACCATCGAATTATCCAGTTTATGTATCCAAAGAATGGTTTGAGTTTTTGGATCGATTGCAAATACCTTTCCGTTTTTAGTTCCGAAGAAAACAACGCCATTTCTTTGTATGAGCATACTGGGCACATGCTCGTACCCAAAGCCGCAGTTCATTTTCCAAGCAGCTTTCTGCTTTACTGCAGAAGCAGCAAAAGCAACGATCGTATCATTCATCGTTTTTCCATAGATCCATTTTCCGTCTTCAGAAATACCAATGGATTCACGGACCGTAGATTCATTGCTTCTCCATAAAGTTGAGCCGTTATTGATATTGATCGCTGTGATGTAACGGTCAGGTGCTACCACAAATACAATACTGTCTTTGATGACCGGAATGCAGGAGGCAGGTGAAAAGTTACCGACAGGAGACCCATTATTCCATTTCCAAATCAGTTGCCCGTTTGTTTTATTCAATGCATATAAATGGGTATCCCATGCACCGAAAATGATCTTTTCAGCATTGATCACAGGAGTACTCATAATGGGTCCGTTCAATCCGGTAAAAACCCAGATCTGTTTACCGCTTTTCAAATCGAGTGCAAAAAAATGATGATCCCCGGTTCCTATATACACCACATTATTTTCAATCACCGGAGAACCCAATACTGCTGCATTTGCCGGAAATTGCCAGATCAGTTTTCCTGTTGCTGCATTCAAACAATATACTTTACCATCTCCTGAACCAATTACAAGCTTTTCTTTGAAAAGTGCAGGAGAAGCGTAAATAGCAGCGCCTGTTGCAAAAGCCCATTGCTTTTTTCCATCCACAATACTCAATGATTGAATCAGCCCTTTGCTATTTCCGAAAATGACAGATCTTTCATTGGCAGCGGGCGTAGAAATGATATTGGCATCACTGCTGAATACCCATTTTGTTTTTGCTGTGGTGAATGTATCATTTACCGCATAGGATGGTCGTTCAAACTTTTTGTTGACAAGGCTATAATGATGATCCTCGATCCTGATCTTTCGCCAAGCCGGCATTGTTTTCAATCCGGGTTTTCTTTCAGAAAAAATCATGGAATCTTTATTCACTTCTACAATATTATATCCACCGATGCTTTCTCTTGCCCTAAGATTGGAACGCCCCATCGTACCCGGAATATCTTCAAAATCATAAGCATGATTCGCATGACCATGTCCGCAAAGAATGGCAATGGTATTGCGGGTCTTCAATGCATCAATGGCTTCATACCAATTATCCAGGCTATTATCGATAGGATAATGATTCAGGAAAATTAGAGGCTGATCTTTATCTATCTTTTTCAATTCATCCTGCATCCAATTAACAGCATCACGCGGAATATGTCCGTCGCTCATGCGCAAATACGGGCCTGAAGCACAAGCCATAAAAACAATGCCATTGTATTTGAAAAGAAATTTGTCGTCGCCAAAGACTTCCCCAAAAGTTACTGCGCCACTTTCACTCCAGCCGGTATCGTGGTTACCGGGAATAATGTAATATTTGATGTGCAGACTGTCCAATATTTTTTTTGCCAATTTGATCTCTTCATCCTTACCCAATTCAGTGATATCGCCGGTGATCACAACAAAATCGAGCCCTTTCATTTGATTGATATCGACAACTGTTCTCCGCAGATCTTCTTCAGCCCCACCATTCGGCGATCCGATATGTGTATCGCTGATAAAAGCAAACTTGAATGGCTTTATTTGTGCCTGCATAAACTGAGCACAAAGAAGGGATATAAAAACAAACACGATTTTTTTCATGACAGAAAGTTAGTGAACTGTTTTTGAAAATGTGAGTGTATCATTAATTCATAATTTTGAAGCATGAATGAACAGAAAAAAACAGTTGTTCTTGGAGCATCCGATAATCCATCCCGTTATAGTTATCTGGCTGTTGAACGATTGACCCAGCATCAGCATCCTGTTATTGCCCTTGGCAGAAAACAGGGTTCTATAGGCAATACAAGTATATTGACCGATCGTCCCTCTATTGAAGCTGTTGATACCGTTACCCTGTATTTGAACGAACAAAATCAGAAAGATTATTACGCTTATATTTTATCGCTTCATCCCAAACGGATCATCTTTAACCCGGGCACGGAGAATGATGAATTATTCGATCTTGCCAAAGCCAATGGCATTGAGGCTTTGGAAGCTTGCACTTTGGTGATGTTGAGCACAGGGCAGTATTAGGGAAGCTGTGAGGGAATAGCTCATGGCTCATAGCTAACAGCTCACGGCTCTTATTAACGGTTGTTAATAATATATTATTCCAAACTTGTATTTTGAATAGGCTTTACTGCTTAATTTCAAAAAACCTTAATAACATGCGTTGGAGAAAGTTTAACGGCGAGACCATTAACCTGCCCATTAAAGATGCTGTAGAAGAGGCTATACAAAAAGAAACGGAAAAAAACACACGTCTTAAAGTCTGCATTGGTACAGACAGTCAGGTAAAAGGTGAAGACACCGAATTTGCAACAGTCATTGTTTTTCTGCGTGAACACAATGGCGGATTCATGTACATCCACAACGAGAAAACAAAAACCCGTTACCACATCAAAGAACGGATGCTGGTAGAAGTTGCCAAAAGCATTGATATTGCCTATGCTTTGTGCGATCTCTTTATCAAGTATCATGTGGAAATGGAAGTACATGCCGACATTAACACCAATCCAAGCTTTAAAAGCAACGATGCTTTAAAAGAAGCCATGGGTTATATCCTGGGAATGGGCTTTGCCTTCAAAGCCAAACCGGAAGCTTTTGCCAGCAGTTGCTGCGCTGATAAGGCGGTGAATTAATGGTGGATGATGTTGAATGTTAGATGCTAGATGTTAAATGGAGTATGCACTTCGTTAGTAGAATTGACTCTCGATTATTTTTTGTTTCTCATGTAGGCACTCCTTCGGAGCAATGCATTTTTTATTTCGCGCAACAACGCGACGGTGCAACGATTTTATTGATCTCTATCCTCTTGGCGGAAAACTAAATTTATCTTTTACCAGTTCATTATTCTGCTGAATAAAATCCAGTATTTCGTCTCGTCCCGTATTTTTTTCTGCACTGGATACGAATGACTGCGGCAGAAATTGCCAGGTCTCTTTCAACTTATCCAAAAATGCTTTCACGTTTCTTGCAACAACAGCCGGTTTTTCTTTATCTGCTTTGGTGAATACCAATGCAAAAGGAACTTCCCATTTGTCTAACTGGTTTACAAATTCAATATCAATATTCTGAGGCGAATGTCTTGCATCGATCAGTACAAACACTTTTACCAGATTCTCTCTTTTACGCAAATACCCGTCGATCATTTGTTCCCATCTTCTTCTGTCGCTCTGCGAACGTTTGGCATAGCCATAACCGGGAAGATCCACCAGAAACCATTTCTCTTTCGGCGCTTTTTCTTTGGCTGAACTTTCTATTTCAAAATGATTGAGTAATTGTGTTTTTCCCGGAGTAGAAGAAGTTTTAGCCAGGTTCTTCTGTTTCACCAGCATATTGATCAATGAGGACTTACCTACATTAGATCGGCCGATAAATGCATATTCCGGAATGCTGGGTTTAGGGCATTTATCGAAGGTTGGTGATGATATAACGTAGCTGGCTGTCTTGATCTGCATGATGATTACACTAATTTTATCGAATTACACGAATTATTAAATGATAAACTAAAAGCAAATTCGTGTAATTCGCTATAATTCGTGTAATAAAATTATTTTTTCTTCGGCATCACCAAACTATCTGCAGGATACCTTGCTTTGATAGATTCTCTTACCCCGTTGCACCAGTTGTAAAAGGTTTGCTTTTCTGTTTCAGTCAGTATCGCGTTTTTATGGATCCAGGTATAAGAATCCAATGGCATTCCGCCTTCTTTTACTTCTTCGATACAATCATTCATTCTCTTGTATTGACGCGCTATCCGCATGGAAGTAAAATCACTGAAATTCAAATGCCGTTTTCCATCATTCACATGATTATTCAACCACCAAGCCACCGGCTGTATATTATTGTACCAGGGATAAATTGTATTGTTCGAATGACAATCATTACAAGCTTTGGCCC
>CAIMKO010000072.1 GCA_903841915.1 uncultured Chitinophagaceae bacterium
ATTCCTCATCTCGAAACGATTCTGCTATGGACCAAAAAAAATCATCTCAATCACGTCGTTCCTTCATCAATAATCTTTCAAAGTCAGTTGCAGCTGCTGCACTCTTGCCTGCGATCGGCAATGCTGCATCGTCCGAATCAGTGGTTGAATTGGTCAGAAATAAAAAGATCAGCGCGAATGACCATATTCAAATTGCATTGATAGGGGCTGGGGGAATGGGAACAGCCGATGCAAATACGGCGATCACTTTACCCGGCGTAAAATTAATTGCAGCCTGCGATCTGTATGACGGAAGATTAGCAGATGCAAAGAAAAAATACGGCGCGGATATTTTTACTACGAAAGATTATAAAGAGATCATCAACCGCAAAGACGTGGATGCGGTGATCGTCGCCACACCCGATCACTGGCATAAAGATATTTCCATAGCTGCAATGAATGCAGGCAAACATGTGTACTGCGAAAAACCAATGGTGCATGATATTACAGAGGGCGCTGCAGTTGTAGAAGCACAGAACAGAAATAAAGTTGTTTTTCAGGTGGGTAGTCAGGGCATGAGTTCATTGGGTAATGAAAAAGCAAAAGAATTATTGGCAGCAGGAGCGATCGGTAAATTAAATTATGCAGAAGGTTTCTGGGCTCGGAATTCTCCATGGGGCGCATGGCAATATGATATTCCTGCTGATGCTTCAGATAAAACAGTTGACTGGAAAGTGTTTGAACATAATTTACCTGACAGGCCTTTTGATCCAAAACGATTTTTCAGATGGCGTTGTTTTAGAGATTACGGAACAGGTGTTTCGGGCGATCTGTTTGTTCATTTGTTCTCAAGTCTTCATTTCATCACTAATTCAGTTGGCCCGAATAAAGTAATGGCAACCGGCGGTTTGCGTTACTGGAAAGACGGAAGGGAAGTGCCTGATATTTTATTGGGGATGTTCGACTATCCTGAAACCAATGTTCATCCTGCCTTTAATTTATCCTTACGCGTGAATTTTGTGGATGGGACTGCCGATAATACTTATTTAAGACTGGTGGGTAATGAGGGTTCAATGAATGTGGAATGGGATAAGGTAACACTCACAAAAAATAAATCCTATGCTGCCGTTGATGATCCATTGTTGAAAACAAAAACAAATCAGGGTGCTGGCAACTATGAAAGGAAAAAAATGTTGCCGCCTGATACAACAGTATTCAAAGCAGAAGATGGTTATAAAGGGGCACATTACGATCATTTTAATCATTTCTTCACTTGTATCAGAACCGGGACTGTTTCTAATGAAGATGCATTGTTCGGTTATCGTGCAGCGGCGCCTGCTTTACTTTGTAACGACAGTTACTTTAAAGAAAGAGCCATTAAATGGGATCCTATAAATCTTAAACTTGTTTAATACAAATCTTAAAATATGAAAAAGAAATTATTCTTAGTTGCGGCATGTGCATTTGTAAGTGTTGCATTGTTGTCCTTTCAATCAACCCCAAAAGAAAACAGTTTAACCAAGACTGAAAAAAAGGAAGGTTGGAAATTATTATTTGACGGGAAGACCATGAATGGTTGGCGTGTATATCAGAATAAAACTGCTACCAGTTGGGAGGTAGCGAATGGTGAACTGCATGCAAGAGGAAGTGTAACAGATAAAACGGATAAACGCTCTGATATTATCACTACAGATCAATACGATAATTTTGAATTGAGTATTGACTGGAAGATATCCAAACAGGGAAACAGCGGTATCATGTATCATGTAACTGAAGAATTTGATGCGGCTTATAAATCAGGTCCGGAATATCAGATCATCGATGATATTGGTTTCCCCGAACATCTGGAAGAATGGCAAAAGACAGGAGCAGATTATGCGATGCATTTAACAACATCCAGGCCAACAAAACCAGTGGGAGAATATAATCATACCGTTATTAAAGTAAATGGAACCCATGTAGAACATTGGTTGAATGGTGTGAAGATCGTTGAGTTTGAAGCATGGACACCGGAATGGAATGCATTAAAAGCCAAAGGAAAATGGAAAGATGCGCCCGGATATGGTTTGGCAAAGAAAGGATACATTGCCTTGCAGGACCACGGAAGCGAAGTGTGGTTTAAAAATATTAAACTCAGAAAATTATAAAATAAAAAATCCCGCTGTTGTGGCGGGATTTTTTATTTCTATCTTTTTGACTTAAAAAATGACCTCATTAAAAAAGCGCAATCATTTTCTAAGATCCCTTTTACCAATTCGGCTTTGGGATGAAAGGGCCACCAACCTCCTTTCTCCTTCAGAAGAGAGGAATGAGGAGAGAGGCCTCCATTTTTTTCATCACTTGCACCATACACGATCCTGCCGATCTTTCCCCAGTAGATGGCACCGCAACACATCAAACAGGGTTCGAGTGTAACATATAAGGTTGCTTCGGGAAGATACTTTGCACCTAATGATTGATAGGCAGACGTAAGTGCGAGAATTTCTGCATGTGCTGTTGAATCATTCAATAATTCAACCTGATTATATGCCCTTGCGATTATTTTATTATTGACCACCACCACTGCACCAACAGGCACTTCGTCTTTTTCAAAAGCAAGTTCCGCCTGCTTCAAAGCTTCACGCATAAAATATTCATCGTTCAATAGTTCCATCGTACTAAGGTAAAAACATTTAGTGGTTTGGGTATTTGCAAATAAAAAAGCCATTTGATGATCAGTCAAATGGCTTTTCTGCAAAAAAGGGAATCATTATAATTTCTTGATCATAATATTCCTGAACCAAACATCATTACCATGATCTTGCAAAGCGAACTTTCCTTTGCTGAAAGTTCCAAAGCCTGGCATATTCTTAAACTTACTTTCTGCTATCAATTTTTTCCAGTTATCATCCCACAAAGCTGTTGATACAATAGATGTTCCGTTTAATTTCAATTCCAATTTTCCTTTCTTGCTGATCATTTCCACTTGATTCCATTCACCTACAGGTTTTACGGTTTCGGTAGTGCAAGGAATCAGATCATACAGATCACCCGCTCTGTGTTTGTGTATCTTTCCATCAGGATGTCCATCATTATCCAATACCTGCATTTCCATGCCGGTGTTCCAGCTTTCTTTGTAACTGCTGTCTTCATGCACATAGAAAATAATCCCACTATTGCCGTTCTTTGAGATCTTCCATTCTAATTTCAGATCGAAGTTTTCAAATTCATTATCAGTAACCAGATCACCACCTCCATCTGTTTGATAACTTTTCTTCGCAGCAGCATCTAAATGTATCGTACCATCTTCCACTTTCCATGCTTTACCTGCAGCAGATTTCCCGTAACTGTGCCAACCATTGGTTGAAACACCATCAAACAAAGAGATCCAGCCCTTTTCTTTTTTCGTTTGAGCGGTACAAAATAAAAAAGAAATGGAAGCGATTGCAAGCAAAATGAATGGACGCATATTTATTTGGTTTTAAGTAACAGAATATATTTTACTATTTGTTCAGCATCTTCTTTTGATAATAGATTATGAGGCGCCATTGGAACTTGCCCCCAAACGCCGGATCCGCCTTTCATTACTTTATCTGCCAGCATGCTTAAATCCGCACTTGTATATTTATTGGCAACATCTCGGTAGGCTGGTCCCACTAATTTTTCAGATACTTTATGACAGGTTAAGCAATCATTTTTTGCGATCAGTGCCAGTCCTTTCTGATAGTCCGGATTAGAACTGTTATCATTTACTTTCTCTGCTACTTTTTCTGAGCCTGGAGCTGGTTTGCTTTCACTACCACCGCAAGCTGTCATTAATGCAATTACGAACATTGCTACGAAATACTTTTTCATCACGCTCTAATTTTAATTTTTTGTGTTAGCCTTCTTTGTTTAAAGTGATAACACTGTTATGCAATAGAATTTTATACTATAAAAGTATTAATCAATTCCCAAAATACGCCTATTAAATTTTTCATTTGCACCTGTCGCTGCGAAATCATCAAAGGCTTTTTCTGTTACTGTAATGATGTGATCTCGAATGAATGCAGCACCTTCTTTGGCACCATCATTTGAATTTTTGATGCAACATTCCCATTCCAATACAGCCCAACCTTTGAAATCGTATGTCGCTAATTTCGAGAAGATCGAATTAAAATCAACCTGACCATCTCCGAGTGAACGAAAACGTCCTGCACGATCGATCCAATTCTGATAACCGCCATATACACCTTGTTTTCCTGTCGCATTAAACTCTGCATCTTTTACATGGAAGGCCTTGATACG
>CAIMKO010000073.1 GCA_903841915.1 uncultured Chitinophagaceae bacterium
CTTAGAAATGAAATTCACTGATGCGCTTAATCTTACATATAATGATTTCAGATTAGCGGTTAAATGATTTAATATGAAATAGGTAAATAATAAGCTTTGATAAAATAAATCCTTGACTTTCTACGAGATTTCAGAAAAATAAAATTTAACTATCAATATGAACATCATCAAATTAATTAATCAACTAACTCAGATTTCATTGGTACAAGCAGTAGAAACTTCTTACCACAGAATACACGTTTCTAACGCTCTAAAGAATTTCCAAATTGAACTTAATCCTGAAGAAATTTCTGATGCACACTTTATTTCTTCTCCAACAGGAGAAAAAGTCCTTCAGATTTATTTTGGTTCAGGAGGGATAATTGTAACACCAGATGATTACGTTTTTGATGTTGTCCAAGACGAGATTATGCAAGTAGAAGATGCTCCAACCATGTGCTCGATTAGTGAAATGTTATTGGAATATGAACATTATAAAATCAATCCATTGCCATCGACCAACTTTGACAACTGTGTAGGACAATTTTATATGCACTATTATATATTTAAGAGTGCAAAATTAAAAGGATTTAATGTAGATTCATATATAAATGAACTAGAGAGTATTGGACAAAAATTTGGATTGAAATATTGACTTGAACAAGTTTTTTCATTTGACGGTCATCGATTACATCCTTGGAGAAATGAAAGTTGCCTGATTCAAATTAATCAGATGTCCGTATTTGGTCCAAATACGTTTATCCACCGCATCACCAAAATGGGTGGCCTCCTCCGGTAAAATGGAGTTCTTCTTTTCGGATGTTTTATCTTTCTCGAATTTACCATTCCGGTCAATAACCCTGGTATTGTTCATCGAAATAAGGGTATACTTGCATTTCCGGCCATTGATGATGAATTTGGGGTAACGGGGATCTTTCCCTTTCAAAATATTCATCCACAATAAATATTTATCATGCTGGGGAGGCTCCATCCCCTTGTGGACCCGTGATTCAACATTCCATCCATTCTTTTTAAACCGTTCAATGGCCTGGTCATTATAGGTTTTGGAATTCTTAATATTAGGTTGCCTGGAATCTCCGTACCGGTCCCGGAAATAAATAACCTCTTTATTGGGATGTAGCGAATAATAAGCACAAACCTTATCCACCAGATCATCAATCATTACCCCGGGGGTGTCCGATTTGACGAAAAACTCATTAATAGTACAATCAACACTTTCAACGATTTTTGTCACAAAATTATAGCTTCGCTCCTGCCCCACCGAAAACAATACGATTTTAGAACCCCAGTCAGGAACAATCTCCAAGGGCTTTCCCGGATCACAATCCAAATCAAACTGAGAGTTTTCATTCTCCAATTGGTTGATATCCCAATTACTGTTTTCAGCAATCCCTCTGATCAGATCATCATTGTATGCATTGTAATAAATATGCACCTGATTATCCAGATGATAATAACAATCCTCTACCTGATCGATGATCCAGTTGAGAATTTCAATCATAAAGGTGAGCAGGTTTTGTTTCTCGTATTCCCTTACGATATAGGAAAATCCAAGATTTTTAATATTATCAAAAGCATTGGCAAGGGTAAAGAGTATTCCCTCTTTGGAAACAAAGGGGGTTATCTTCATTTTCAACCTTACCGTTTCATTCCAGATATCCTTGAATAATCCGGTATTGCTTTCCTTGAAAGCATCAATGAGCTGGAGCTGTAATTTGACAATGTTGTTCCAGATCTCGAAGATTAATATATTCTCTTCGTTTTGGTAATAGTCCCCAAACTTTAACAGCCATTTCTGCTCTGCGGTATAAGGCATCGAAGAAACATACCTGAAACCATGGTGCTGGAGTACCCGTTTACCTGGATCAACTCTGAAACCCCAGATATCCTCATTACCCCGGTTAGCCGGTGAAACTTCCTCATCATAACGTTGCTTATTGAGTGTCAAGGCCTCATCTACAATCTCCCGGTCAAGATTCGGGCCACGTGAAGAACCGGCACGTTCCTGGGATAACATTAAAAACCCGGTCCCGTTGGAAAAAGATATGAAATTGTCATACTGCGTTACCTTTTCATAGGGTTCCTGAAAATGTAACCGCTTGGGAGGCTTGCCACCAATGATAAAATCCTTGTCTTTCTCGTAACCCAACTTCTCAAGGAATTTAAGGGTTGATGGCAGCGTTCGGGTGTAGATCTGACCAAAAGTCCTTCCTGTAATGGAAGTTACACTCCGGGGCATGCTCCGGATAATCCGGTTCATCTCCCATCCAATGATGTACGATTTGCCGGTGCCCCTCCCGTGGATATTCACTTCACTCTTAGCCTTGCTTAAAACAGACAACTGCTGTGGCCTGTTTAGTTCAATTAACTCATTAATCATGACTTCATGATTTCTTCTGCTTCAATATCTGTTATCTCATCACCGGCACAAATTATCCGGTTGATCTCTTTTAAGGTCGCATTGGGCAAATTCTCAATGCTGTCCAGATCAATCTTTACTTCCTGGTGATTGTTCTGAATCAAAATGTAATACTTATGCTTCTCGCTTCGCTTTGGATCAACCAATTCCTCTGGTTGGACACCAATTAATTTAATCAGGTTGGCGTGTTCCATCGCGATAATGCGCCGATCTTTATCGGATTTGGATTTCTTACAGGTTAAAATATTATCTACAATATCATTGATCATCCAGCTTCTCCAGAAACCCCATTCAAATTCATGGACAGTATTGTATAGTTTAGTGGCAAGTAATAAATCTTCATAAATAGCTGATTTACTAAGGTGAGGGTACTTCTGCTGATGGAGCATAAACGCATTTTTGCGAATCGGATTCTTATCCAATACTTTTATCACAGACATCACGCGCTCCA
>CAIMKO010000074.1 GCA_903841915.1 uncultured Chitinophagaceae bacterium
ATTTTGTGTCAAAATAGTTTGTTCATTTGCACTGTAATTAAAATAAATCATCACAAAAAAATAAACCATGAACACTTTAGAAATCGTATTAGGCTTCGTAGTTTTGGTTGCTTTTATCGTTGTGCCTGCATTTAAAGGTGCACATAGATTCACTGCTCACAAATAGTAGAATCTTAGGAACCAACCTATAAAATTGAAAATTATTTTGAGAGACTGTTTGATACAGTCTCTTTTTTTATTTAGGATATTCCCATAAAACTAAGAATATTGATTCCACTCTTTGGAAAAAGCTCCTAGGGTTTAAAGACATCGGTACGGAAGATTTAAGGCGATTTATTAATGACTAGTATAAGACAATGCATGCTTAGATTATACTAAAGCCGTACATGAGCCATACAAACCTCATATTTGATTATAGCATAGAGCAGGGATAGTCCACAAAATCGTGGACTATCCCTGCTCTATGCGTGGACTATGTAAGATTATGATGGAAATGATACCGAATCTGAAAGTGAAGAAATATCCCAATCTAAGGCGTGGATATGTGAATTAAACACAATGTACAAATTTTTTAAGTATCTATTTAAAACATTATGCAAATAATGTGAACACAATACTGAATATTATTAAGCCGTTACAGGAGGTAATTTCTGCCAATGGTGGACTTTATGCTGAATTTCTCCCAGCATTAATGATCCCAAATGAACAACGCATCACGAGTTTCTCATACGTTTGTTTTACAGGTGCATCAATTAATTGTTCTTCCAGTTCACGCACTTTAGTGATGGCATATTGCTGAATTGTAATTAAAGGCAACACAATTCTTTCTCTCATTTGAATAGATAATTGGTCTACCGGATAATCTGCCATTAATTCCGTATGTCCCGAAAGCTTTTGTACATAGAGCTTTGTCAGTTCATACTCTTCATGTATCTTATTCCATATTTCACCATAGACCTCATGTGTAGATAAAAAAGATGTAAGGGGAAAAAAGCATTTCTGCATGGCCATCTCAGAATTATCGATCAATGTTTTGAAGAATAAAGACCGATGATACATTTCCTGCAGGTCGTTCCACTTACCCTGTTTTTCTAATCGCTGTAAAGCAGATCCAACACCATAATAACCTGTAACGTTTTGTTTTAATTGACTCCAGGCACCCACAAAAGGAATGGCCCGCAGATCTTTTAAATTGATCTTTGATGATGCTCCCCTCTTTGCAGGTCTGCTGCCGATATTTGTTTCAGAATAAAAACGCAATGGACTTGCATGACCCAAATAATCCAGAAAATATGGATGTTCCTTTAACTGAATGTATGAGTGATAACTTTCTTCAGCAAGTGACTGTAATAATTTTTCTTCATTAGCCAATAAGGTAACTTCATTATTTGAAAGCAGGTCATTATAAATTCCTGCATCGATCATTTGCTCGATATTATATTGTGCCGCATCAATCGTTCCGAAATTGGAACTTACTGTTTGACCCTGAATAGTTAATTGTATTTCCTTATTCGCAATATTCTTTCCCATGGAAGCATAGAACTGATGTGTTTTTCCGCCACCACGTGCAGGCGGACCACCTCGTCCGTCAAAGAACACAACATTTATGCCATATTGTTTTGAAATAGCAGTCAATTCCTCTTTGGCTTTATAAATACTCCAATTGGCCATCAAATAGCCACCATCTTTGGTACCATCAGAAAATCCGAGCATGATGGTTTGCTTATTCTTTCTTTTTAATAAATGTTGTTTATAAATTGAATGCTCATACAATTCTTTCATTACTGCCGCAGCATGCTGCAGATCATCGACAGTTTCAAATAAAGGAACAATGTCAACGGTTAATTGTTCCCGTTTCCAACCGCTTAATAAAAACAATCCAAACACTTCAATGGCATTCAAAGCAGAATTACACTGACTGATTATGTATCTGTTACACCCTGCTTCACCATTATGCAGCTGGATCTCCTTAATGGCCGTCATCACATCCAATGTATCTCTGTGTACATCATCCGTGATAAAAATATTATTGCCAACTACGGTATTGATATTTGTGAGTAATTCTATTTTTTCTGAGGATGATAAAGTATTGTAATTAGCAGGAAGTGCATCAGTATTTGCAGCAATGGCATCTAATACTTTTCCGTGAATGCTACTGTCCTGACGAATGTCTAATGATGCAAAATGCAAACCAAATACTTCTACTTTATTGATCAAACTGTCAACAAGATCAACAAACATATTATTATTCTCATAGACCAATTGATGTTTGATATCTTTTAATGCTGCGAGTATTTCTTCTTTGCTCAAATCAAATGCATGACCCGGAATGAATAAATGATCGTACAACTTCTTTTCCAATTGCGCCAATAATATATCAATCCCCTTGAAAGTTAACCTACGCTTCAATTTCCGAACATCCAGATAATAGGATTTAATAATACTCCCTCTTAAAGCCTCAGCAACCTGCAGTGTTGTATTTGTTTTTACAAAAGGGTTACCATCTCTGTCGCCACCTGGCCAGAAACCCATTCTAACAATCGGATTTTCAATGTCAATAGAATCATGAAAACGATTCTTTAAGAAAGAAATGATCCTTCCTGTTGCAGGGTAAAAGATATTTTCCAGATACCATATCAAACTTACAGCCTCATCATAAGGAGTTGGCTTTTGTTGCTGAAAGAAAGGCGTTCTTCCCAATTGTTGCAAGTAAGTATAGATCTGATGCTCATTATTGGTATTTACGGCAGAAGAAAGATCGTGAATGATCCCTAACACGGCACCGCGATAAAATTGTGTGGGATGTGCTGTTAACACAAGTTGAATATTAAAGTCTTTCAGTTTCTTTTTAAGTGCGTCGGTTTTATGATCCTGTTCAACGGCAACGGCTAAATTTTTAAGCGTCCCCTTCCCGCTCATATCATGTATTTGTTTGAATGCTGCATCTTCGAGCGCATCAAATAAAACAACTTGTCGTTCTATGTATTGCACAAAACGAAATAATATATCTAACTTTTCCTGTTCACTTTTAACGGTAGTTTGCTTCTTGAAAAACTCATCTACTATTTCAACAGGACTTTGTTTTTTCTTATAGCCTTCTTCACAATTCAATAATAATAATGACACAAGAATGCCTGTCTTTTCAATGCGGTGAAAGGGCAATGAAGTAAACAAACTATTGTATAATTGAAACTTAATACCTACAAGGTTTTTGAAAGTTTGCAGGTTAGCATTGTTCGACATAATTTTTGTTTTACCGATTGAAGGCGGGCAATCTTCAGGCTCGAAAATTAATAAAATTTCGTTAGAGTATTTAGATTTCCTTTATCTTCGTAACCATAATAATGAAAAAACAGCAGATTATACCATCTTTTATTAAAATAACCGCACCTGCGCTTATTGCTGTTATCACTATCACAACAACTACGATTACCCTTTAAGGGTAATATTTTTCCATATCATCAATTGGGCGTAACGCTGTTTATCTTTGTAAAGATTTATTTATCCATTTTTCAAATTAGTTTTCATGAAAGTTTTAAAGTTCGGAGGCTCTTCTGTAGCAAATGCAGAAAATATCAAAAAAGCTGTATCCATTATTCAACAACCTCAGTATAAAAAATCAATCATTGTTTTCTCGGCTTTCGGCGGTGTAACAGATCTTTTAATAAAAACAGGAACGGATGCAGCTCAGGGTAATGAACAGTATAAAGAGACCTTAACTGCATTGGAGAAAAGACATATTGATACAGCAAAAGGATTATTACCGGTAACTACACAAAGCAGTTGCCTCAGCAACATTAAACAACAGTTCAATGAACTCGAAGATATTTGCGAAGGTGTTTTCCGTTTAGGAGAATTATCCAAACGCACACAAGACCGTATCATCAGTTTTGGTGAATTACTGTCTTCAAAGATCATCAATGCTTATTTACAATCTACTCAAGCAAATAGTGAATGGCTTGATAGCAGAGAACTTATTAAAACCAATAGCAATTTTGGATTTGCAGCTGTTGATTTCTCCGTTACCAATCAGCTGATCATTGAAAAAATAAGCGCATCGTCCTGTACATTATTCATTGCACCCGGTTTTATTGCAAGTGATACTTCTCATCATACAACAACATTAGGGCGAGGTGGATCTGATTATACTGCTTCCATCTTTGCGGCCGCTTTGAATGTGGAAGACCTGGAAATATGGACCGATGTTACAGGAATGATGACAGCCGATCCTCGATGGGTATCCAATGCAAGAACCATAATGCATACTTCTTATCGCGAAGCAATGGAGTTATCACATTTTGGTGCAAAAGTCATTTATCCGCCAACCATTCAACCTGCGATGCAGAAAGGAATTCGGATATGGGTAAAAAATACTTTTGAACCGGATTCTTATGGGACATTGATCGAAGAGCTTACAAAACAAGATGGAGAAATAATCACCGGCATTTCTAGTATCAATCATATCAGTTTGCTAAGCCTTGAAGGCAGTGGCATGGTGGGCATTCCCGGTTTTTCGAAAAGATTATTTGAAGCATTGGCAAGTGAAAAAGTGAATGTGATCCTCATCACACAAAGTTCTTCAGAACATTCTATTTGTGTAGGAGTAAATACCGCAGATGCTGCCAAAGCAAAAATCTGCGTTGATAGTGCGTTTGATTATGAAATAAAAACAGAAAAAGTTGAGCCTTTAAGAGTGGAAGAAAATTTATCCATCATTGCATTAGTAGGTGATAGAATGAGGCATCACCCTGGTATAGCAGGAAGAATGTTTCACTCATTGGGAAGAAACGGAATCAATATTCGAGCTATTGCTCAAGGTTCTTCCGAAAGAAATATTTCTGCAGTTGTTGCGCACAATGATATCAAAAAAGCAGTGAATGTTTTACACGAAGCTTTCTTCGAAACAACCTACAAACAATTGAACGTTTTTATTGTGGGCGCGGGAAATGTAGGCGGGAAATTATTGGCACAGATAAAACAGCAACAGGAATATTTATTACAGAATCTAAATTTGCAAGTACGTGTTACCGGCATTGCAACCAGTAAAAAAATGTTGTTTGTTGATAATGGCAATGAAATTGATTTGAACAACTGGAAAGAATCTTTACTGCAAAGTGATCCAATGAATCTAGAGCGTTTTACAGATACCATTATCGAAAAGAATTTACGTAACAGCGTTTTTGTTGATGTAACAGCCAATGCAGAAGTTGCATCAGTTTATGACAAAATGCTGGCAAAAAGTATTTCAGTAGTTGCATGCAATAAGATCGCTGCATCCTCTGCGTTCGAGAATTACAAAAATTTAAAATCATTGGCCAAGGAATTCAATGCTCCTTACCTCTTCGAAACTAATGTAGGCGCAGGTTTGCCTGTAATTGGCACTTTGAATGATCTGATCAAGAGCGGCGATAAAATAAATAAGATACAGGCGGTATTGTCAGGCACACTTAATTTTGTTTTCAATAATTATGATGGCACAAAACCATTTGCACAGGTGGTGAAACAGGCACAGGATGAAGGTTATACAGAACCAGATCCACGTTTGGATTTGGGCGGAACTGATGTAATGAGAAAGATCATGATCCTTGCGCGTGAAGCCGGAGAAAAAATAGAAATGGTAGATATTACCAACAACGGTTTCTTACCTGCATCATGTTTCAACGGAAGCGTTGCAGATTTTTATACTGAAATGGGAAAACATGAAGCTCATTTCAAAGCATTATATAACGCAGCTGCTAAAGAAAATTGCAAACTCAAATTTGTTGCTCACTATGAAAATGGGCAAGCGACAGTTGGTTTACAACATATCCCTTCTAACTCTGATTTCTATCATTTGTATGGCAAGGATAATATTGTTTTATTTTACACGCAACGTTATCCCGAACAACCATTAGTTATTAAGGGTGCCGGAGCAGGTGCAGATGTTACTGCCAGCGGTGTGTTTGCTGATATTATAAGAGTAGCCAGATAAAGCCTCCTAAATCCTCCGAAGGAGGACTTAAAAAACCTTTCAAAAATGAATCAATTTATAAAGAAATATTACGATATTTTAATCCCCCCTTCGGGGGGTGGGGGGGCTGTAAAAGTTTTAAGTCCCGCAACTGTTGCAAATGTTGTTTGCGGCTTTGATATTTTGGGGTTTGCATTGAACGAACCGAATGATGAATTCACTATTTCATTCAGTGAAGAAAAAGGTGTTACCATTATTAATGATGACGAATATAACTTACCGCTTGATCCTGAGAAAAATGTTTCCGGCGCTGCACTATTAGCATTACTTGATGAAACACCTGACATCAAAGGGTTTCAACTTATCAGTAAAAAGAAGATCAAACCCGGTAGTGGCATAGGCAGCAGTGCTGCAAGTGCTGCGGGTGCAGTTGTTGCAGCGAATTATTTATTGAACAATCGTTTTACAAAAGAAGACCTGGTTCGCTTTGCAATGTTTGGTGAAAAAGTGGCTAGTGGTGTTAAACATGCCGATAATATTGCCCCTGCCATTTATGGCGGAGTTACTTTAATTCGTTCTATTTTTCCATTGGACATTGTAAGTATTGATGCACCTGAGTTACATGTAACTGTGGTGCACCCGCAAATTGAGGTACGTACTTCCGATGCAAGGCAAATTTTAAAACAACGGGTGCTCTTAAAAGATGCCATCAAACAATGGGGGAATATTGCAGGATTGGTTGCAGGATTCATTAAACACGATTATGATCTAATTGGAAGAAGTTTAGAAGATGTGATCATCGAACCTGTCCGCAGTATTTTAATACCCGGTTTTGATGAAGTTAAAAAGAAATGCAAAGAAGCCGGTGCATTGGGTGGCGGTATTTCAGGATCAGGCCCTTCCATATTTATGCTAAGTCGTAATGCAGTCACAGCAATGGCTGTAGAAGCAGTGATGAAAGAAGTGTATGAAAATATTGGTTTGGCATATCACACTCATGTAACAACAATCAATCAACAAGGAGTAAAATTGTTATGATAAATTGTACATATTGAATCCTAAGTCAATTCATCATTTATCATCTAACCATTATCATGAACCATGAACTATTATAGCTTAAATCATAATTCACCGAAAGTAAATTTTGCAGAAGCTTCATTACGAGGGCAAGCACCTGATAAAGGCTTGTATTTTCCTGAACACATTCCACAGGTACCCAAAGACTTTATTGCTAATATCCGTAATTATTCAAAAGAAGAAATTGGATTTACAGTAATGAAACCTTATGTTGGCGAAACCATTGCTGACACTGACTTACAGAAAATCGTTAATGAAACGATCAATTTCGATTTTCCTTTGGTGAAAATTTCTGAAAATATTTCTTCGCTAGAACTATTTCACGGACCAACACTTGCATTTAAAGATGTGGGTGCAAGGTTCATGAGCAGATGTCTTGGCTATTTTAATCGCCATGCCTATCACAAAACAACCGTGCTTGTTGCAACATCAGGCGATACAGGAGGTGCAGTTGCAAATGGATTTTTAGGCGTAGATGGTGTTGATGTAATAATTCTATATCCCTCCGGCAAAGTGAGTAAGATCCAGGAATTGCAATTAACAACACTTGGTCAAAACATTACTGCTTTGGAAGTGAACGGAACATTTGACGATTGTCAGGCTATCGTAAAACAAGCGTTCATGGATGACGATCTGAATCAAAAGATCAATCTCACTTCTGCTAATTCCATCAACGTTGCAAGATGGCTACCACAACAGTTATATTATTTCTTTGCCTACCAGCAATGGCAGGAAGATCAAGCACCGATCGTCTCTGTACCCAGTGGAAACTTTGGGAATATTTGTGCAGGAATATTGGCACATGTTTCAGGCTTACCTGTAAAACACTTTATAGCAGCGTGCAATGCTAATGATGTTGTTCCTCAATATTTGCAAACAGAACAATATACACCAAAGCCTTCTATAGCAACTGTTTCCAATGCAATGGATGTAGGAAATCCAAGTAATTTTATTCGCATTCTCGAATTATTCAACCAACAATTCAGCTCCCTAAAAAATAAAATGAGCAGCATTAGTGTTGACGATATAAACACAACCGAAACCATAAAAGAGGTTTTCCAACAATATCATTATACATTAGACCCCCATGGCGCTGTTGCATATTATGCTTTAGAAAATTGTCTTCAAAATTCTCCCTCAGGAGCTATTGGCTGTAAAGGTTATATTTTAGAAACTGCACACCCTGTTAAGTTTCCTGAGACAGTTGAAGATGCAATCGGAAGATCGATCGAGTTCCCTGAACAGGTCCAGCATTTATTATCGGCAGAAAAGAAAAGTATTATCATGCAAGCTGATTTTAATAATTTCAAGGAATGGCTGATGAGCAGATAATTTAAATGCTGTTATTGAATGAAATCGAAAAATCACTGGGCTGTATTTTTATCAAACGATGCGGATATAAATTTATTTGCACAACAACTCATCAACAGCAAAGCAGTTGAGCCATTTGAAGTGTGCAATCATCTAAGAGGCATCTTGTTCTCCCCTATTTTATTGAATGAGCTAATTGAAGAAGAATCCCGCAGGGATTTTTCAGATGTAACAAAGAATATTAACCGACAGCTCAGAACACTATCCAGTGGAGAGCAGAAAAAAGCTTTACTGGCATATATTTTATCGCAGGAGCCTGATTATATTATTTTAGACAACCCATTCGACA
>CAIMKO010000075.1 GCA_903841915.1 uncultured Chitinophagaceae bacterium
AGAAGGTATAGTTTATTCATCTGCAACATATCGCCCCAAAAATACAGTCATTTCCTTTGCTGCAACCATGCCAGTTAACAATTAGATAATCTTTATAAACAGAGGTTATGTAGAATAGGGAAGTTAAATTTGTGTAAACTTAATGTTAACATGGAAACAAAGGGCAAAAGAATACTGATCGCTGACGATGAGCCGGATATATTAGAAATTGTAAGCTATAATCTTGGCAAAGAAGGCTATGAAGTGTATACCGCCAAGGATGGTAATGAAGCAATAGAAAGGGCAAAGCAATTAAATCCTGATCTGATCATCCTGGATGTGATGATGCCTAAAAAAACAGGCGTGGAAGTATGCGCCATCCTTCGTTCGCAATCTTTGTTTCAGGATACAATGATCATTTTTCTAACGGCTTTAAGCGATGAAGCTTCTCATATCAAAGGATTGGAAACAGGTGCAGATGATTATGTAAGCAAACCCATCAGTCCGAAAGTATTGGTAAGCCGTGTGAACGCTTTATTCAGAAGGATCAATAAGGATGATGGAAAGACCCTGAAGATCGGCAATATCAGTATCGACCCGGTAAAGTTTATTGTGGAGATCGAGGGTAAAGAAGTGATACTTGCTAAAAAGGAATTTGAATTACTATACCTGCTGGCATCAAAACCCGGACGTGTTTTTTTACGTAATGAAATACTCTCACAGGTTTGGGGAATGGATGTGATCGTTGGCGACAGAACCATTGATGTCCATATCCGTAAAATACGTCAGAAACTTGGCGTGGATTGCATTACAACGGTTAAGGGTGTAGGATACAAATTTGAGATCTAAATGCAAGTTCATAGTTCATGGCAAATAGTTCATAACTTTCTTCCATAAACTATTACCTATTAGCCTTCACCTAACCCATGTTCAAAACAAAAAACCTTTCGCCGCAACAATTATCTGCATTAACAGCATTATTTCTGTCTGTGCCTATTTCGTTAGCATTTTTCATCATAGAAGATAAATGGTGGTTTGGTGCAGCCGCACTATTGCTAACATTTGCAGGCAGTTATTTTTTGATCCGCTTTGTACTGGAATCTTTTATCTACCGGAAAATAAAACTGATCTATAAATTTATTTATCAAACCAAGGCCAATAAAAGAGAGGAGACCTATTATAAATATATCCTTCCCCAAAAAGGAATCGATGAAGTGAGAGAAGATGTAGAAAAATGGGCAGAGCAAAGAAGCGCAGAGATCGAATTACTGAAACGCAATGAAGAATACCGCAAGGAGTTCCTGCAAAACCTAGCCCACGAATTCAAGACACCCATTTTTGCCATTCAGGGTTATGTAGATACTCTTTTGAACGGTGCTTTGGAAAATCCCGAAGTCAATAAGAAGTTCCTGGAGAATGCTGCACGCAATGTAGACAGGATGGTGAACCTGGTGGAAGATCTTGATGAGATATCAAAACTGGAAAGAGGCGAACAACCTTTATATAAAGAGAATTTTGTGATCCAGGACCTCATCAAAGATGTATTTGAAACTTTGTCCATCAAACTAACCAAGCGGCAG
>CAIMKO010000076.1 GCA_903841915.1 uncultured Chitinophagaceae bacterium
GAACATTTAATGAATGGACACTGGATGTGGCGAACTGTTCAGCATAAAAACCGGTATTGTTTTGAAGGATATTATTATAAAGATCAGGTGAAGCTGCCAGTAATTTGCCTTGGGGATCACTGACGAACGCACTGTTTAAAATTCCCCAATCGCCATCTCCGGCAACCTGACAACCAATTCGTCCTGTTGCATAAGCCAGCATCAAGCCGGGTGCATTGGCATCACATAAATGAACAAAAGGAATATGATATTTTCTGGAATAGAAATACAATGCGAGGGCTGCACAGATCAATCCGCCATAAAAAGTAAGTCCACTGAAAGAGATCAGTGCTTCACCCGGGTTTTTGATAAAATCGTCCCAGTTTTCGAGATTATGGAACACTTTAGCACCTGCAAAGCCAAATAAAGCTGCAAATACAACAATATCACCTACCCTGTCCTGGGGCCAGATCCGAATCATTCTCTGCTCCGGTTTTGCCAATTTCTGCTTGTATTTTTCCCACCATTTCAGTCCTGCAAAGACCAATCCTAATAAGATACCAAACAAAAGATTCCCCTGAGATGAAAGAATATAAGATTGGGGATCGTTTAAAGCATTCGGCGTGATAAATGCGCCGATGATCTTGAATCCCATCACAAATCCCAAAACAAAATTAATGAGCAGATCAGTAATCGTTGCAGTCCCGCCAACTACGATGGATTGTTCGGTATAGACCAATAATCCCAGAGATTGTTTTCTCCTAAGTTCCAAGGTCAAAATCCAAGCTGCAAGAATAAAGGAAATGGCAACAAAAAAACCAAATGAATTGATCAGCCGCAGCCAGGGCAGATCAACATGAAAAATATCTTTAAAAGCATAGTATAGATTAGGATACATATCCGCTGTTTTCGTTAATAAAAGCCTGCAATGTTAAACAGAAAAATGCACATCGAAATGAGAAATATGGCAATCTGAAAAACAGATTTCAATTCATATAAAAAAGCCCCGCTTTCCAGCGAGGCTTATATACTAACTAACACACCCTAAAACTAGTTTGTTTGCTTAATTACAAAACTTATTGAACTCGTTTATCAAATGCTGGGCAATTACCTGTGCAGGTCTGCCTTCAATTTGATGCCTTTCCACCATACTTACCAAAGCACCATCCTTAAACAAGGCAATTGCCGGTGATGATGGCGGATATGGTAATAAATGCTCTCTCACTTTTTTTACTGCATCTGTATCAAATCCGGCAAAGCTGGTCGCTAATCTGTCCGGACGGTTTACAGCGTTATGAACAGCCATTAAAACACCCGGGCGGCAAGTTCCTGCGGCGCATCCGCAAACAGAATTGATCACCACTAAAGTGGTTCCTTTTTTTTGTAAAGTAGCATCTACTTCTTCAGAGGTTAACATTTCTTCAAAACCGCTTTCCGTTAACTCGGCTTTCATAGGTACTACTATTTCTTCTGGATACATTTTTTCTTTGATTTTTTGAATTGAATGAAGCAAATTTAAAGTAAAACATCAAACGAAATGTAATTAGAAATCAGTCAACATGTCTTTTTTCGGCAATCGAAAATGCCATTATGTCTGTCTATAAATAGAAAAATAGTAATTATGGCTTAAAAAATACCGATGGTACAGCATTTGAAAAATGATGACTGAAAATTTATTAAACAATAAAACCTAATAATTATGACAATCATTAAGCACAATCCAAAAGCCTACAGTAATTTATTTGATGAGTTCTTCAATGCATTCCCTGCAAATTGGGGAAGAGATACAGAATCGAATTTATCAGCAGTACCAGTGAATATTCATGAAACGGAAGATGGTTACCATCTTGAATTGAATGCTCCGGGAAGAAATAAAGAAGATTTTAAGATC
>CAIMKO010000077.1 GCA_903841915.1 uncultured Chitinophagaceae bacterium
ATCTGCCTTAGGAGGTTTTGGCGGCACGGCAAGACTTTCTCAGTGGTGGGGAATATTGATACTTCCTTATCCGATCGGCTGGCTGATCAATATTATTCTGCTGATCATCAGATGGAAGCAGAATAAGAAAATTTAATTTTCAATACCCTTTTATAGTTGATAACTTAATGCCTTTACAGTTAGCATTCTTACCCCAGGAATAGCGATAGGCTTATTACTAAATGCCATAATTTTATTGATCAAACTAACCGTATGATCACATGGGATGATTTTGCCAAAATAGAATTCAAAGTCGGTACCATCATAGAGGCCTATGACTTCCCGAAAGCAAAGAAACCTGCTTATCAATTAAAGATCGATTTTGGGGCATTCGGTATCAAACGATCCTCCGCACAGATCACAGACCATTACAGTAAAGAAGAACTCATCGGTAAACAAATTATCGCCGTTGTAAATTTTCCGCCTAAAAAAATTGCCGATTTTTTCAGTGAATGTTTGGTCTTAGGTGTGTATGATGAGAATAAACAGGTAATTTTATTGCGCCCTGATCAACAAGTAACCAACGGTCAACCCATCGGCTAATGAACGAACTCTACTATACTTATTACGAAAGCCCCATCGGATTAATAAAGATCGGCGGTACAGACAACTATATTGCAGAATTAAGTTTCATTGATAATCCCGACCAGATGCAGCATGGCGAGCCCGGCATCAGCGATATCATTCATCAATGTACCGAAGAACTCATTGAATTTTTTGCAGGAAGAAGAAAACAATTCACCGTTCCCGTGCATCAGGAAGGAACAGATTTTCAGAAAAAGGTTTGGAATGAATTATTGGAAATACCATTTGGTAAGACCATCAGTTATCTCGATGTTGCAAAAAGAATGGGTGATGCAAAAGTAATTCGTGCTGCAGCAGCAGCCAACGGCAGAAACAGGATCGCCGTCATTGTTCCCTGTCACCGTGTGATCGGAAGTGATAAAAGCCTTACCGGTTATTCAGGAGGTCTATGGAGAAAGAAATGGTTACTGCAACATGAATTCAGGATCGCTAATGGTGTGCAAACCTTATTTTAAAAACTAACCGCCTTCGGACATTTGGTTGCCTTGCTTGATTTATCGCCACCGCCATAAAATCCGCTTTTAATAATAGATATCTCGTATGCTCCTACTGTTCCATTGTATGGACCTAATGATGATATAGTGGCATCATAATTTACGGTTATCTTCAGATCATTCAACTGATAGCCCACCATCGGTATCACTGCATCATTGCTTCTGTAATACAGTCCCAGTATCAATTGATTACTCCCATCGCCACTTAAGTTTCTGCTTGCATTCATTCCGGCTACCACTTCCCATGCAGTCGACATTTTACTTACATACAAATTCGGATTCACTATCCAAAGATTATCGATCTTGATATTGCTGTTTAAAAATGCAGTATATCGAAATGGCAATTGATCTATTTTAGTATCAGTTGCATAAAAACTTTCTTTTGGATGATTCAAATGTGTTACACTGAAACCCGCATTTAAGTAAACATTGTCCGAAGCAAAATAGGCATAATTAACGCCCGCCTGCAGATCCAGATAATAGATCGAACTAAAATTGAAGGGTTCATTGGATAATGTCTGACTATCAAAGAACTGACCGTTCCACTGACTATTGAAAGTCAGTTTATTCAGGTCCACTCTTTTATTCACCATTCCAATTCCAAAACCACCGCTTAATAAACCATTCAGTCCAAGTACCTGATGATACGCAACAGAAACAATACCGCGGGTGGAGGTAAGACTTCCGCCGCCGGCTGCATCTTTCATGAGCGAACCGCCCAGGCCCACCCAACCATTCTCAAAACGATCATTGAATAATTGTACATCTCCCCAAACACCCATCGTTTGATAAGGACTTCCTAAACTGGGCCATTGATCTCTGTAATTACCACCCACCCTGTAATCATGCGTAGGATCAAAGCCAGTGTTGGCAGGGTTTACAAATAAGGGCGCATTAAAATATTGTGAATAATGCAGATCCTGTGCCGCCACTGTTGTCAACAGCAAACAGAAAAGAACAGAGGGGATAATATATGATATGATCTTTCGCAACAGCATCATCGTAATAATGTAATATCGCCTTTTTTTGTAAATGTTGTTCCGTCAGTCATCTGTACTTCTAAAATATATTGGTATACATCCTGCGGTTGCAATACACCTTTATACGTACCGTCCCAACCCGTTGACTTATTGCTGGTTGTAAAGACCAATATTCCCCAGCGGTTATAAATATTCCATTTCACTGTACTGATACCATAACCCTGAATAAATATTTTATCATTGATGCCATCACCATTCGGTGAAAATGCATTGGGCACATCGAATACAGGTGTTACCAAAGTGTGCACCGGTAAACTCAATGTATCGGCACAGCCTGCACTGTTGATCGCGATCAGCATGGCAGTAAAAGTTCCTGTTGTATTATAAATATGACTGACTGATGCACTACTGTTGGTAAGCAGCGAATCACCATCACCATAGAACCATTTATAAGAAACAGCAGCACTTGAACTATTGGTGAACTGGATCGCCGTATTGGCAATAGGCGGTTGCGGTGAAGCCGTAAAACCTGCAGTAGGTTTGCCTTTCACATCGATCACAAAAGGAAGCGTTGTATCATTCTTATTACAGGTAGCCGTATCCGTTGCGATCAGTTGAACACTGTATTGTTTGATGGTCGAATAAAGATGTACAACAGGATCACTGCTCGTCGTTAGCAGTGTTTGCCCGTCCCCGAATATCCAGGTAAAGCTTACGCCTCCTAAAGATGTATTTGTGAAGATGGCACTATATGGAGCGCAACCGGATGCTGCTGTTGTAAATTGTGCTTTTAATACATTGGCTATTCGCAGCGTTATAATGACACTATCGCTCTGATTACAATAATTACTATCCACTAACAGCAAACTTACTTTATAGGTTCCCGCAGCTGCATAAAGATGCTGAACAGAATTAGGTCGCATAATACTAGTTGTGCCGTCACCAAAATTGATGATAAATGAATTTGCCTTAAAGGGTTTTAAAGGATTCGATTGAACCGATAAATTATTGAACTGATAGGTAAAGGAACTGCATGATCCCACTTTCGAAGCA
>CAIMKO010000078.1 GCA_903841915.1 uncultured Chitinophagaceae bacterium
ATGAAAGAAAACATCCTTATCATTTGTGGGCATTATAAAGGAATTGATCAGCGCATTCGTGATGCATATATTACTAAAGAAATTTCTATTGGCGATTATGTTTTAAGTGGCGGCGAATTGGCCGCTGCGGTTGTTACGGATGCCATAGGAAGATTAATTCCCGGAGTACTGAATGATGAGACTTCCGCTTTGTTCGATTCTTTTCAAGATAATTTACTAGCACCTCCAGTGTACACAAGGCCTGCCGATTTTAAAGGAATGAAAGTGCCTGAAATATTATTACAGGGTGATCCCAAAAAAGTAGAAGAATGGCGCTACGAGCAAGCCCTACTGCATACCAAAGAAAGAAGGCCAGACCTTTTAGAGGGTGATGAATAACTTAGTTTTACAATGCCTATAATTTTATCTGGACCAAGATCGGTGTTCCTGTATAAACAGTTTTGATCACCAGTAGATGATTCTCGCCCGTTAAATAAACATTGCCTTCCGGATTATCTTTATCAATATCAAATGCTTTTCCATTTAGTGTTACAGCAGTTGGCTTCTTATCGAAGGGAATCAACAGATCAAATTCCTTTTGTGCCATTTTATTTTTATAGTTGCCATTATTACTATTAATGATGATGGAAATTTCATCATTTACCAATCCTGATGAAATAAAATTAGCTAATGCAAATTGTTTTTGTACGATAGCATTTTTTGATTCCCCGTCATCTTCATACAATTCGTATGATGACTTGTTTTTTGAAGGAACGAATAAAACCAGCATTTTGCTATTCACAATTTCTGAGGTGTTTCCTTCACCCTGATACATTGGCACAAAACTTCCTTCTTTAACGAAATATGGCATTTTGAATAAGTTTAATTCATAATCGACCCATTGACCGCCTTTGTATAATTTATTGTCTGTTGGATCGTACCATTTTTCTTTAGGCAAATAGACTTTCCTTACTACAGCATCTTTCTGCAATACAGGAGCCACAAGAATTTCATCTCCCCACATACATTCGTCTTCTGTTTTTACAGCGATAGAATCATTATCAAATTGATAATACAATGGCCTTACCAGAGGCTCTCCATATTTTGCCTGACGATAGCTTAATGTATAATTATAAGGCAGCATCTGGTATCTCCGCTTGATGGTTTGTTTTACTGCCTGTTTGTAAGGTTCATCCATCAATGCAGGTTCGCTTGGAAAACTGAATGCCTTTGGATCGATCTCATATAAAGCTGTCCCATGCGGGCGGAATATTGGGGTAAATGTTGCAAACTGTAACCAACGTACATATAATTCCTTATCTCCATCACCACCCCCAAAACCACCGGCATCAGCATGTGTATATGGAATACCACTCATGCTCATTCCCAACATGACAGGTAGTTGAGCACGAAATCCGCTCCAGTTACGGCCTACATCGCCACTCCAAGGGAAAATACTGTAACGCTGACTTCCTGAAAATCCTGAACGATTCAAATGAAACAACCTTGTATTGGGATAATCTTTTGCATATTGTTCGTACAGATTTTTATTCCAGTAATGACCGTAGATATTATGCACTTCATCTGCTTTCAGTGATCTTTTTACACCTGCATCTTTTAAGTTGTGCAACATTGAAGCAGGATGCTTTTCAGGCTCACCGAGATCGGTCCACCAACCAGCTACACCATTACCAATCTGCTTTTTATAATGCTCGTTCCATATCCATTGCTGTGCATCTTTTCTGAAAATATCGAGCAGTCCTCCTAATCCAAAATAAAAATCAGGAATGATGAAAGGTCTACCTACACTATCAGTTGCCAAATATTTTTGAGAAGCATTGAACATTTTAGTATTCTCTAAAAAGAATGGCTCTGTGATAAGGATCGTATTGATATTTTGTTTTTTAAAATCAGCGATCATCTCTTGAGGGTGTGGCCATTTGGTTTTATTGATCCAATCGAGATTACCCAAAGTTCCTTTGATGCTATCGCCAAACCAGAACAGATCAAAGATGATGGCATCAAAAGG
>CAIMKO010000079.1 GCA_903841915.1 uncultured Chitinophagaceae bacterium
CCATCCAATAACATACGGATGGATTGTAATAGGATCTCGCCTTTTTTTGCTTCGAAAATAATTTGCCGGTCTTTCGGCAATCGCAATAAATAGGTCTTCCCTTCTGCCAGGTCCTTATCGAATCTGGGATTCCATTTATTGAACTGCTCAATATCCATCAGTAAAAAATTTGTCAGTACCACAGAATTGTATCTGCCGTTTATTTCAGTGACATATGAAATAGCGGCATCTTCTTCACTCAACTTTACTTCTGTATTGGCTCTGCTTGCCAGGAATATTCTTGTTTCATTAGCAGTCATAGTGGTTACTCCACCGCCAGCTTCGAAAAAGTAATGGGTGGCAATATATTTCTTAACGTGTGTCCTTGTCTCTTCCCGCATCAAATATTGAATGGTCCAGAAATCCCTGCTACCTGTTTTTTCTATTGCCTGACGGATCCTTCCTGCGCCTCCATTGTATGCTGCGATCACCAATAACCAATCCCCGAATTCATCATACAATTCTTTGATCAGTTTAGCAGCAACCACCGTACTCTTATAAAAATCAGTTCTGTCATCATTAAACTTTCCGGTATGCAAACCAAAGCGATGGGCTTCATAGTCCATCAATTGCCATGGACCCACTGCACCGGCCCAGGAAACTAAGTTTGACTGAAAATGACTTTCGATGACACTTAAATATTTTAATTCTTTCGGCACACCATACTGCGGCAGGATATTATCACACATGTCAAAATAAGGCTTGGCCCAGAACTTCATCTTCTCCAATTCTTTTCCTTGTTTACGGATATATTCCTGTGTAAAAGAAACCGCCTGCGGATTCAAGGCTGATGTAAATGTTTTACCGGAGATAGTATTTCTTTCGGTGATGATACTTTTGAAATCAGATTTATCAGTGATCGTTGTATCTAAATGAATGTTAGATACCCCTGCATTTGTAATAATAGAGATCACCATTGCAAAAAAAACAATGATCATTTTCCTGAATGAAACTGAATGAATTTTATGATCTGCCAAACATTGCATGAGCCATTTAATTTGTTGAACTGAAATTTCTTTGCAAGTTTGTTTTGGTAAAAAAGGCATTAAAACAATCACTGCTTTAATTGCATCATTTGTTTTGAAAGAGAAAGCAAAGTTAGTTCATCGAAATGAGATGTCATAACCTGCAGACCAAAGGGCAGGCCATTGCTATGTTTAAAAATAGGAATAGAGATAGCCGGAATACCTACAAGATTTGCATAGACTGTATAAATATCTGCCAGAAACATTTCGATCGGATCTTCTGATTTCTCCCCTATTTTAAACGCAGTGGTAGGAACCGTGGGCGATATAATGGCATCATATTCTGAGAAAATATTTTTGGTCTGATCGCTCAATATCTTTCTCACCTGTTGTGCTTTGGTAAAATAGGCATCATAATAACCGGCGCTTAAAACAAACGTGCCCAATAAAATTCTACGCTGCACTTCCTTACCAAAACCTTCGCTCCTGCTTTTTTTATATAATTC
>CAIMKO010000080.1 GCA_903841915.1 uncultured Chitinophagaceae bacterium
GTAACATCGAAGCAGTATCTGTATTATTTACTTTACCTGTTATAGACGGAATAGCATTCACATTTGCATAATGGCTCAGCATCGAAGCTGTATCACTTGCACTTATTTTTACTAATGCAATACTATCAAGCGCTTTTTGAACTCTTGCTCTGGATGCAAAAACAGACGAATCTGTATTGGCAACAGTTCCCTTCCTCAAATAATTCGTCAGCATGGATGCAGTATCACTACTGTTGACTTTTCCTGTGATGGATGGAATAGAATTCACATTTGCATAATGACTCAGCATCGAAGCTGTATCTGTGTAATTTACTTTTCCTGTTACTGATCCAATCGAATTCACATTCGCATAATGACTCAGCATACCCGCTGTATCAGCAGCATTCAGTTTCAGATTAATTCTGTTGGATATACTTGCCGTATCTGATTTTCTCAGATAAGCTTTCAGCATATTGGCCGTATCGGTAATATTCATCTTCAGATCAAATCCTGCAACCTTCGATGCATACAATGCAAAGGGAACAGACCAGAACTGTGAGGTACCCATATCCACATATTGCTGATTCACATCCCAGTTGGCCAAGGGTATGGATGGCTCAACGGCTGCTTTGATATTCAAGAAATAAGGGCCCGCGGTCCAGTCAAGTGAAGCAATGGATGCAGGACCTGAAAGATTTTGTCCCTTCCCTATCACAATGGTAAACACGCCCGCTGATGAAGCTGTTATTTTAAATGCTTCACTATACACAACAGAACCTGTTGCCGTACTTTGAAGAATGGAAGATTTGATATAGATCGTTCTTCCGGCAGCAGGATTACCCTGTGGATCGGTTGCCACTGCCTGAAAAATAACACCGTCAGGAATCGTTTGTGCAAAGGTTCTTGTTGTTGTAAACAGAGCAAGAAATAAACTAATAAGGAATGTAAATTTTTGCAGCATGATTATCCTGTTTTTATGATTTTTATCAATTGAATATTTGTTTTGCTCGTCATCACTTTTAATAGATACACATCATTGGAAATACCGCTCATGTTGACCCGATAACCTGCGTTGAGCTGATCCAGTGAAGTGGTGAAAGTTTTGATCAGAGAACCATTCATATTAAACAATTCCAGTTTCAAATCTTCGGCATTGGCAACGATGATATGATCTCTTGTCTTTACAAAAAAGTAAGAAGCAGTTACGGGATTGGGATATGCCATCAGTGTAAATCCTGCTTCATTCTTTAAAAGCACCACGCATTCACTGCTGAATACACCCTGCTGTTTGATGGCCAGTGTTTTTATACCATTGCTGATATTAAAGCAGGCATTGGCATCCATGATCACGGGACCTGAATACACAGGATGCACCGAACCGCTCATGCCAATACTGCCGATATTGTATGAATTTTTGATCTGCCCTTTAGCCATGAAACTAAAAAGCAAACAAGCCATGCTGCTAAGGCACAGACGTATAAATTGTTGTAACATTTATTCCATTTACGGGGTACAATAAGGTCAATTGTGAAGTGCTGATATTTTCAATTTTATATGCCTGTATTACGGGTGTTCCTGAAGAAAAATTGCTGTAGGTTTCTATCAAAGAATCCTTAGCTGGAATGCTCCAGGTTCCTATTAATCCATCCGTATCAGAAAATTTTCCGTCTACTGCATATTTTTTCTGGTATGCTTTCTGTGATGCAGTTAAATTTTGAGATACACCCGCTATGTATATGACAGATAATTGCCACTTCGTATTTTTACTGCTGGCAATACCGGGACCCTGTATTAAGGTAAGGTCATTTTGCTGTGTCGCTACAGGATCAGCACCATCTTTAGAACAGCCTGCAAAAAACAAAAGCAGGAAGAGGGGTACAATGAATGTTGTTTTCATATTTGATAGGTTATAATAAAAGATCATTTGCTTTTTTAATCATGAATATTCAACTGTCCTTTTTGATGGGTCAGCTTTTTGATAATATGTTTTATTTCTTCCATTTTTTGTGCATGCATGGTCAAACCGATTTCAATCAGGTCTTTGTCATAGGATATGGAAAATTTACCGGGGGATAAATTCATCA
>CAIMKO010000081.1 GCA_903841915.1 uncultured Chitinophagaceae bacterium
AGTATTGATATATTTTTTTCCGAAAATAAAACTGCTGTTCAAATAAGCATTGAAATGTCTATTGCTATAACCGTAACGAATTACCGGATTCAAAGTCAATTGCTGCCTACCCTTATACTCTTTTGTATAATGCATACCGTAATTGGTCAATCTTCCTTCCGCGGGGTTGTAATACAAGCCGATCAACCAGATCAACGGATCAAATGCAAAAGTCTCTTTTCTCTTTTCTTTTTCAAAACTTTGTCCGGTAAGGAATAGCTTATTGAATGTTACTTTGTTTCGTATCCTGTCAAGGCTATCAAGATATTTCGGTTCTTTTCTTAATTGTTCTAAACTGTCTTTCTTTTTATAATCCTTTATCTCTGATTCCAGCAAGGGCAATGGACGAATGCTATCCCAATAAGACAAAGGCTTTTTATTGCTGCTGTCAAAGAATTTCAACAATGTGCTGTTAAAGAATTTCTTTTGAAATGTTGGTTCAATATCAAACTGATCGTAGACCTGGACAAAGTTTCCAAAGAAATCGAAACCGAAAAATTTTCCTGCTGGATAGATGACCTGCTGTTTAATTACCCAAACATTTTTTAACGGCACAAACAATTGTTCGATCGCTAATGTATCGATGAACTGCATTTGCTGCTCTTTCAACAATTTTAACTGAACACTCTGCAAACGCCATTCACCTTCAATGATATTAATATGACCAGTAAATAAAGGCTCATATTTTCTTCTGGGTGTTACTTTAATGCGATTGATCTCAATGCCATTCTCATAAAAGCTTCCTTCAAATTTGTACTTGTAATAATTCAATGCATTATTGCTGATGGGAGAAATGAATCCACGGGGATTTAAACCTCGTCCGATGGGAATGATATTTTCATAAAAGGAAACGATCTGCGGACTGCTGAAGCCAAAGCCATCACTTCTACCGCTCACTTTTGTGGAAATAACGTCTATCTTTCTTTTGCTGTCTTCTACGGAATAATTGGCAACGGTCTCCGATAAAAAGATCATCTTTCTTTTACTGGTATCCCCATCTTCAAAATCAACTTTATCGCCCATGAATTTTTTGGGATAATCCCTTAACTGCAATTGCCCTTTGATATACACCCGACATTGAAACTTTTTAATTTCGTTCAAATGTTCTTCTCTTTTTTTAATGGCATTCCTGATAATTTCATAAGCAGGATCTTCTGCTCCGCTTTTCACCACCACTTCTTTCAGATCATATTGCTGTTCCTGTAATTCGAAATTCAGTTCTGTTTCGCTCTTGGCAATTTTGATCTTTTTTTCTTCGGCTTTAAAACCTACGTGCTGACAAACCAAAACATAATCCCCTGCCTCGATCTGCAAACTGTATTTACCCTTACTGTTGGCTGTTGTTCCTTTGGCAGTTCCTTTGATCAGAATAGACGCAAATGGCAAAGCATTTCCCTTACTGTCTCTTACAAAGCCGGTGATGCTGTTTGCAAAAAGAAAGAATGGGAAAAATGCGCAGATCAGGATGCTGAAAATTCTCATAGTCTTAGCAACGAAAATAGCTTACAAAGACTTACAATTTTCATGCCTCGGGATATGTGGGAAGATTTTAACGAAAAAAGGTCTTAAACAAAGTGATGAAGCATACATTTTGTATAACCCTGTTATAAACCCATGCGCCAATTGAACATTTTTAAATAAAATATCCTGCCCAATAAAATTGAACAGGATATTTTAGGTTAAGGATTTCTCGAATATAGGATTCAAAAAAAATATATCCAAATATAAAGAGTTACAGTTTTTAATCAGACTGAGAAAATACACAGCCTTGCCTATTATGTTATGCCATAATTTGCAAAAGAATTAAACCAGTTATGAAATCAAATGTTGGTGAATATCTACAACCCTTTATTACAGAAATTCCTGCAGATCTTACAAGCAAAGAAGCCCGAGACCTCAAAAAAAGTATCTACAAATTCCCCGACGAGTGTATTTATATATACTCCTTTAAAGAAGGTCGGGTTCTTTATGCGGATGGATGGGAGGAAGTTGTTGGATATAAAAATGAAGCAATAACATTTGGCACCATTGTTAGCCTTGCCGCGCCGGAATTCTCAGAGTTTTTAAGTGAATTGAAGGATAAAGCCATGATCTATATTCATACAAAATCGAAGGAACTGGAAAAATTCGGATACTCGGTTGAAATGAAACTAGTACATAAAAACGGCAACAAATTACCTGCATTAATAAAAGTAGCTGTTTACCAAAGTGAAAAAGGAAAAGTAGTTTCCATCATCGGAAGATTTCAATTGATCCCCAGTTTACGGTTTAGTAAAGTGATCCAATATTCCGTTTTCGGTCCCGATAAAGATGAAATAGAAACTGAGTTAAACAAAATGCTTCGCTATAAATATGTTATTTCAAATAAAGAACGGGAAGCACTGCTACTCGTAGCGCAGGGATATTCCTTTAAAGAAGTAGCCGCATTCTTAAATGTATCAGCATCCGCCATCGAAAAAAGAATACTGCCCATGTATAAACGTTTTAAGGTAAGAAGCCTTTCACATTTAATAAGCTTTGCTTACGATAATTTAATTCTGTATTAGAGATACTTCTTTAAATAGTCGTTTTATAAGACAAAATTAGTTTCACTTTATGCTGAAGATTTACAACATTTAATTTTTCATTCCGAACAAGAATCTCGTTGTTCTGAAATTTTTTATGAACCAATATAAAGTTAATGATATGATTGTTGTAGATATAACAATTAAAATGAACTGTATAAAACCATTGCCAATGTATTTTATAATGTAATAACCAATTACGACAATGATACTTTGATGGAGAATATACACAGGTAAAATACTTCTATTCAGTGTGGCTAAAATTTTAATATTGAAATTAAATTTTTGTGCAAATAGGGACACAAAATAAAGAGGCCAACTAAAAGCAGACAAGCCAAGAGGAATTGATACAATAACATGATAGATATTATATTTAGGATTAAAAGCAGCATTTCTGAATTTTTCATCTAATAGAAAAGCAATTATTATCAAGGAACTTAGAATACCAATTGCCAATAGTATGTTCTTATTTTTATATAATATGGGTAGTAAGCGGCTGTGTTCTTTTATAAAAATAAACCCATAAATAAAAGAACACATATAGGTTAAAAAGTCTGTTACACTTGTGTACTCAGGAAAGATTGGTTTTAAAACAATCAGTAAAATGATTATGGGGAAAGCAAATAGTAAGGCTAATTTTGGATATTTAGCCAGCCTAAGAAAAAATGCCTCTGAAATCCCTTTTGCATTAATTCGTTTAAGCAATGGGAGTGTTATGAGGGTCATAATAAATAGAGAAGGTAAGTACCAGAGATGAATTCCTATTTCCAGTATCCACAAAAAGATATCAAATTTATACCCCTTGTTTATAACACTTTTAGGGTAATTGCTCATAAAATTTAGAAAAGTTATATCGGGACCTTTTTGAAGCATTTGATAAAAGTATTGGCATGGTACAATTACAATAGATGCAAATACAAAAGGAACAATAAGTCTTAATAAACGGTTATTTAAGAAAGAACTACCATTTGAGTTCAGGGCTATCCAAGTACCAATACCTGAAATGAAAAAAATCAGGTATAGTCGCCAAGTATGAAAAAATACTGTAAGAATATCGGCAACAAGTGATTTGGTATCACTTTTAATAAGCCATTCGAAGTTATTAAACGGTTGCCAACAATGAAACAATATTAAAATGCCAAAAGCTAAAATACGTAGCCAGTCTAAATAATAAATTCGTTCTTTTTGTTCCATTTATTCTTGTAGTAAAAGTCAAGCTTGTCTTAATGGTTCTGCCAACAAGCTAATTTATGCGATAAGATATTACGAATATAAGAGAAAGTCATATTTAAAATCAATGTTTTAATGTTTCGTTTTTTGTATTGTCTTTAGATCAATCCACTCTATATTTTTCTTATTACAAGAACGTTCGGTTTATAAGAGACCAAGTAGCACTTTTCCGTATTCTAAGGGATTTATAGAAGAAAGAATGTTAATTCTCAAACAATGGGTGGTTTTATGAGACTAAAAAAATAGGCTAAAACTTAACTTGGCTGCAAGCTTTGTTCCGGGAGTAAAACAAATTTCATCAACAGGTGTTGTTTCATTTTTTAATTTAGTCAATGTATCAAACTGGGTCTCTTTCCATTTTACATTGAAAATATTATTTACGGTTAGCCCTACTTCATATTTCTTCTGTGAATAGTTCAACACAAAATCATTTACAAAATAACCACGGGCTGTTACTGAATAATCCTCATTTGCGGGTCTGTCACTCAGCCAACGATATCTCAAACTTCCATTAAAACCACTTTTATTTTTATAAGTGATACCTCCTGTACTGCTCCACACCGGTGCTAATGGAATATAGTTCAACCCTTTAGCTTCTTCAATAAATCTTCCATGCGCATAATTGATATCAGCATCTAAATAAACAGATGGTAAAGGCTCATACCTGACCGAAAAATCAATCCCTGTTCTTTGTGTTTTGCCTGAAGGAGAGGGAGAACCATCATCACCATTATATACAAACTCTTGGTCTAAATACAAATACCATAATGCTGTTTGTATTAAAAGGTTTTTAGTTGGTTTGAGGATTGTTCCAAAGTCTGCTGAATAAGCCCCCGGTAAAATCTTTCTTCCATTTTCAACAACACAAACTCTTGTATCATTCGAGTGAAATCCTTTACCCAAATTCAAATAAAATTGTGTGTTATTATTCTCATGATAATTGAAACTTATTTTGGGACTGATAATAGCAGCATTTGCTCTAAATAAACTATCCCTTTTCAAATGGTCTTTATATTGATTAAAGAATTGGTCAATCCTTAATCCTGCATTGATGCTAAACTTTTCATTTACTTTAATAGTCTCGTTTACATATACCGCAGCATCTGTTTCAGTAATATTTCCATACATTACTCTGTTCAACAAAGTATATCTATCGATGGTGTGTGACAGTTCAGAATTAGTTGTAAGATCCTGTCTCAAACTAACCCCAATTTCTGTATTGACTTGTGAAGAACCAATATTTGATTGATGGTTGTAACTTCCGTTATAGCCCAACAAATTCCTTGTTTCCTTTTGGCGGATCTGGTCACCATTAATCGGGTCATTTAAATAAAATGTAAAGTCGGTATGTAGGTCAAAATAATAATTTGAATAGTAAAATTGGTTCTTAAAGAAGCTGCTATTTTTAAATGTAGTAACAAATTGAGCATTGATATTACTACGTGATGTTTCTCCACCCTCTGTTGAATCTAGTGCGCCATAGAATCCAATCAACCCAGTTTCAACAG
>CAIMKO010000082.1 GCA_903841915.1 uncultured Chitinophagaceae bacterium
GTTGGTTCGAAGCTGATTGAAACAGGGTAACCCCATTGAATGGGTTTCCCGATCCACTTGCTGATCTGATAGCTGCCCATCACTTTTAAGCCGTTCCAAACCCTGCGGAATGTGATTTTTGAAATAAGATTGATACTGTCAGTTAGATTAAAGTAGGGCATATTGTATTGTAAAAATAAGGCTCAGGGAGCGATTCAAGTGTGAAACATCAAATCTTCTTCCTTTAATCGAAAAACCTGATGGATTGCATTTTTTTTGGAAAACATTGCTGTTATTTTCGCTCTTGTTCAACAAAAAAAGTTGACCAAACCTAATAAAAAAACTATGGTAAGTTCAAATATCACACACGACACAGAGCATCTTTGCCAGTCTTGTGCGCAAAAAAACACTTCAGTTTTTTGTAAGGCCAAAGTTGAATACCTGACTGAAGTGAATAGCCAAAAAGTCTTCAATACTTTTAAAAAGGGGCAAACCATATTCAACGAGGGTTCTTATCCTTTTGGCGTTTTCTGTATCAACAGCGGAAAAGTAAAACTGGCTCATTTGGGCGACGATGGCAAAGAGCAGATCATTCGTTTATTGAAAGGGGGTGATATTGTTGGATACAGAGCATTGCTCAGTAATGAAAGGTATAGCGCCACAGCTGTTGCATTGGAAGATACGCAGGTATGTTTTATTCCGAAAGAACTGTTTATTCATATTTTGAAAAATGATGCAGGATTAACTTTCGAGATGATGAAATTACTAAGCGATGAGTTACATAAAACGGAATTGAAATTAACACATCTTGCTCAAAAGCCCGTTCGCGAAAGATTAGCGGAGATACTTTTGTTCATTAAGGAAACCTATGGTTTTGAAGATGATGGCATCACATTAAATGTAAGGTTATCCAGAGAAGAGATTGCCAATCTTGTTGGCACAGCAACAGAATCGACCATTCGTTTATTATCGGAATTTAAACGCGACTCAATGGTTGAATTAGACGGAAAAAAAATCAAGATCATTAACCAGAAAAAATTATTAAAAACTGCAAACCTGCAGGATTAATCAGCGTTAACAACATCAGTGTAAGGATATAACGAATATGACAAAAGTCATACTGGTTCTTGAGTTACATCATTGATATGCTTAAAGTTGAAGAATAACTTGCAGATACAAAAATGTATTTTATGTTTTTGAACCGCTTAGATAACTACAGTAATGCTGCCTTAACCCCCGAAGGACTTTGCAATTTAATACAGCTGGAATACCAGCCGGAAATAATGTCTTCCTGCACTACTATTGAACAATATTTGGAGACGCATCCTTTTGTAAAAGAATTGCCTGCCCCTGTTTCAGAGGTTGTTCAATTATTGTTTAAGAAACTGGAAGACGAGTTAACGCATTTGTTTCTTAAAGAAACGGGCATTGTATTTCCGTACATTAAAAAGAATTATCACGGAACAGAAAAAGTATATGGTAATACAGTCGATGTAAAAGTGGTTAAATCTGTTCATAACACGCATCAAACGATCATCGGTCTTACTCAAAAGATACGTCAACAGTTAAATAATTATGTTGTAAAACCAACCTGGAGCAAAGAATGGAAAAATACGGTGAATGAAATGTTTCTGTTAGAGAACAGTATTTTTCAATGGATACATATTGAACAAAATCTCCTGTATCCTAAAGTAACAGGAATAGGTAATCATTATCATACAGGCCATCATCACAATCACCATCTTAATTAAAAGAACGAATGGGCAATAAGGAAGCTGCAGTTGTTGTACAATGCTATCACTGCGGTGAGAATTGTGTAGACAAGCCTATTCATGCACATGAAAAAGAATTTTGTTGTGAAGGCTGTAAGATGGTCTATGAGATATTAAACCAAAACGGTTTATGCGATTATTACAGCATCAGCAAGAATCCCGGAATTAATCAGCGGATCAAAATCAGAGAGAACAAATTCGCTTTTCTCGATGATGAAAGCATACAGCGATCGCTGACAGTTTTTAAAGATGATCACCAAACTCATATTTCTTTCTATTTACCTCAAATGCACTGCAGCAGCTGTTTGTGGCTATTGGAGAACCTGCATCAGCTGAATGAGCATATCATCAGCAGTAAGGTTAATTTTACGCGTAAAGAAGCTGATATTGTTTTCAATCATCGCAGCATATCCATGCGTCAGGTAGCAGAATTATTGACGGCTATCGGTTATGAACCTTATATCAGTTTAAGTGATGCCAAAAAAGCAAAACCAAGGATCAACAAATCAAAGATCTATAAATTAGGTATTGCAGGATTTTGTTTCGCCAATATCATGCTGTTGAGTTTTCCAGAATACTTAGGTATTGATGCAAAAGAACAAAGTTTGTTGAATACTTTCCGATACCTGAGTGTATTGTTAAGCTTGCCGGTATTCTTTTATTCTTCTTCCGAATTATACATGAGTGCATGGAAAAGTCTGAAACATGGATTCCTGAGTATTGATGCACCGATCGTTCTGGCAGTAGTTGTTACTTTCGGAAGAAGCTTGTATGAAGTGCTGTCAGGAACGGGCAGCGGATATTTTGATAGTATGACGGGCATTGTATTTTTTATGCTGATCGGAAGAGTGTTGCAGGATAAAACATATGAGCAACTTAGTTTTGAACGGGATTATACCAGCTATTTCCCCATTGCTGTTACCCGGGTAAAAGATGAAAAAGAAGAGACTGTTGCATTGCCCGATATTCAACTGAATGATACTTTATTGATACATAATCAGGAATTGATCCCTGCCGATGGTATTTTGACGAGAGGAAAAGCAGTTGTTGATTACAGTTTTGTAACAGGCGAAAGTTTGCCGGTTGAAAAAGAGATGGGAGAAATTATTTATGCCGGCGGAAAACAGATCGGCAGTAATATCGAAATGCTGGTTGTAAAAGAAGTGGCGCAAAGTTATCTTACTAAACTTTGGAATCGTGATGAATTCAAACGAAACAGCATCGATTCGGAACGGTCTTTTGTTCATTTGCTCTCAAAATATTTTACATGGATCGTTTTATTTCTTTCCATTTCCTCTGCGGCATACTGGTATTTTAATGATGTAAGCAGAATGTGGGTCGCCGCAACTTCGGTACTCATCATTGCCTGTCCCTGTGCATTGCTATTAAGTAACACATTCACCAACGGAAATATACTGCGCATATTAGGACGGAAACATTTGTATCTGCGGAATGCGCAAACCATTGAAGACATTGCAGGCATTGATTATATCGTTTTCGATAAAACAGGAACCCTCACCACGGGCCGGTATAATGAGATCGGATACGACGGTAAGCCTTTAAGCAAAGAAGCGAAAAGAAAAATTGCCGCATTAGCATCTCAGTCAACACATCCCATGAGTAAGGCAATTGTATCGTGGACAAATGAGAACAGCAGGCTTAAAGTGTCAGCATTTGAAGAATACGCAGGTAAAGGGATCGAGGGGATCGTGGAAGGACAATTGATCACGCTCGGGTCAAAAAGTTATGTGACAGGGGTACATGCCGAAAGAGATATTGAATCGGCGGTGTATATAGCAGCCGGAGGCAGTCTTTTGGGCAAGTTCACTTTCCGAAATCATTATCGTAACAATGTGCCATTAATGATCAAACGTCTTCGGAAGAATTATGAGATGGCGGTGCTGAGTGGTGACAATGCGGGCGAAAAGGACTACCTGCAGGAATTATTGGGCTTTGATGCGAATATCCTTTTTCACCAAAAGCCGGAAGATAAATTAGAAGCGATCAAGCATTTACAGCAGATGGGAAAAAAAGTGATGATGGTGGGGGATGGGCTGAATGATGCCGGTGCATTGCGTCAGGCAAATGTGGGGATAGCGGTGACCGAGAACAGCAACAATTTTACGCCTGCCAGTGATGCCATTCTGGAAGCGAATGAATTACCCCGTTTGTACAAATTCATTCAGTTGTGTAAAGACAATAAAAAAGTGGTGATCGCCGCATTTACGGTTTCCATACTATATAACATAGTAGGTAACTATTATGCGGTACAGGGGCTTTTATCACCCATGTATGCGGCCATATTAATGCCAACGAGCAGTATCAGTATTCTATTGATCACATTTGGTTTCAGCAACTTCTCTGCCTGGAGGATGAAGCTGAAATAAGAATGTTCTGTGGAATCTTATAACTCTTTATATGGGTTATGGGCTAACATTTTCAAAAAACATGACAAATGTCATGTACCTGCTTGAGTTTTGTCATAGACTTAGGATAGGTATAAAAATATTTTTGGTAGCTAATTATTGTTTATGAGCGTTATTATACTTCTGTTAATAGCAAGTATTACTGTTGCATGCCTTTTCCTGGCTGCATTTATCTGGAGTGTAAAAAATGGCCAGTACGAAGATGAAGAAAGCCCACCTCTCAGGATGTTATTTGATGATACACCCTTAACCCCTAAAGAAAAATAACAAGAACTAGTTATAATCAACAACCAAATACAAAACAACCAAAATGCAAGTAGAGAAATTTTATTACGACAACAAGAGTGTAAAGATGTTTGCCTACGCGACCATGTTATGGGGAATCGTAGGGATGTTGGCAGGTTTATTAATTGCGGTGCAGATTTATTTGCCTGCGGCTAATTTCGATTTGCCCTTTACAACCTTTGGACGTGTTCGTCCGGTACATACCAATGCGGTGATATTCGCTTTTGTTGGTAATGGTATTTTTATGGGTGTTTACTATTCATTGCAACGCTTGTGTAAAGCAAGAATGTTCAGTGATGTATTAAGTAAAATACATTTCTGGGGTTGGCAATTAATTATTGTATTGGCAGCGGTAACGCTACTTTCAGGGTATACTTCCGGAAAAGAGTATGCTGAATTAGAATGGCCGATCGATATCTTAATTACACTTATTTGGGTTGTGTTTGGTATCAACATGTTTGGTACGCTGATCAAGAGAAGAGAAAGCCATATTTATGTTGCTATCTGGTTTTATATAGCCACATGGGTAACAGTTGCCATGTTGCATATTGTTAATTCATTTGAAGTTCCTTTCAGTTTCATGAAGAGTTACAGCTTTTATGCCGGTGTGCAGGATGCATTGGTACAATGGTGGTACGGGCATAACGCAGTAGCCTTTTTCTTGACCACACCGTATCTGGGTGTGATGTATTATTTCTTGCCAAAAGCTGCCAATAGGCCGGTATATAGTTATCGATTATCTATCATTCACTTTTGGGCTTTGATCTTTTTATATATATGGGCGGGTCCGCACCATTTATTATATACTGCTTTACCTGATTGGGCGCAAAGTCTGGGAACTGTTTTCAGTGTGATGTTGATCGCTCCAAGCTGGGGTGGTATGCTGAACGGATTGTTCACATTGCGTGGTGCATGGGATAAAGTAAGAGAAGAACCGGTATTGAAATTCTTTGTTGTTGCAGTAACCTGTTATGGTATGTCAACTTTTGAAGGACCTATGCTGGCATTGAAAAGCGTTAATGCCATTTCGCATTATACGGATTGGACAGTTGCACACGTACACGTTGGTGCTTTAGGATGGAATGGCTTTATGACTTTTGGTATGCTGTATTATCTGATACCAAAATTATTCAATACGCCTTTGTATTCTAAAAAATTAGCTACCAACCATTTCTGGATCGGAACCATCGGTATTGTTTTATATGCGATCCCAATGTATTGGGCCGGATTTACACAAGCAACCATGTGGAAACAATTTACTGACGATGGTACTTTGAAATTCCAGTTCCTTGAAACAGTAACGCATATCATCCCAATGTATATCACCAGAAGTATTGGCGGTGCGATCTATCTGTCCGGTGCTTTATTGATGATCTATAATTTGATCAAAACGATCAAAGCGGGATCTTTTGTTGGAGACGAAGCAGCTGAATCAGCAGCTTTATCAAAAGTTCATGAAACACATGGTAAACAATACTGGCATCGCTGGATCGAAGCAAGACCTATCCAAATGTTGATCATTAGTTTAGTGGCTGTTGCCATTGGCGGTATCATTGAAATGCTTCCAACATTTTTGATCAAGAGTAATATTCCAACCATTGCTTCTGTTAAACCCTATACAGCATTAGAATTACAGGGAAGAGATATTTATATCCGGGAAGGTTGTTATTTGTGTCACTCACAAATGATCCGTCCTTTCCGCGATGAAGTAGCTCGATATGGCGAATACAGCAAAGCAGGTGAATTTGTTTACGATCATCCGTTCCAATGGGGAAGTAAAAGAACAGGTCCGGATTTAGCAAGGATCGGTGGTAAATACCCTGATAGCTGGCATTACAATCACATGTGGGATCCGCGTTCAATGAGTCCGGGTTCTGTGATGCCTACCTATACTTGGTTATTTGACAATAAAATTGATACAGCCATCACGCCTGCAAAGATCAGAGCTATGCAAACATTGGGTGTTCCTTATCCCGAAGGTTATGATAAGAAAGCAAATGCAGATCTGGCTGAACAGGCAAAAACCATCCAGGCAAATCTGAAGAAAGATAAATTAGATACACCGGCAGACAGAGAAATTGTTGCCCTCATTGCTTATCTGCAAAGAGTAGGTACCGATATTAAGGGACAGCAAAAAACTGCAGCCGCTTTCAAATAAAAATTGATTTTAAACTTATTTAACATGAAATCAAAGTTTGTTGAAACCTTAGAAAATATAACAGGTGTAGATATTTATGCTCTTATATCTCTGAGTCTTTTTTTCACCATATTCGTTTTAGTGGCTTTATATGCGTGGAAAGCAGATAAAAATATGATCAACGAAATAAGACAATTACCCTTGGACAACTAAGCACAAACTCTTAAAACATTCAGCAATGAAAAACTTTTTAAAAAAATATAGCTCGTTAAAATGGAAAGTAATGATTGTAACAGTATTACTTTCTCCCGCCAGTGTTTTTGCGGCAGGGGCTCCTGTGGCATCAGAACTTTCTAATCCGTTAGCGATCGTTTTACTGGTGGTGATCATCGGATTATTGTTGGTGATCGCATTATTGGCCAATATTGTTATTGGTGCAGCCAAATTAAACCTTCAACGTTTCCTTTCTGAAAAGAAAAAAAATAATACAGTTAGTAAAATGCTGGGAGTTGTTTTATTGTGCTGCATTACCGGCGTTGCTTTCGCTGCCGATTCTCCTGCTGCAACAACAGCAACCGACTCATCTATTGCAGGATTATCCTCCACTTCTTTTTATGCTTTACTAAGTGTGATA
The DNA here is from genome assembly GCA_903841915.1 of uncultured Chitinophagaceae bacterium. GTDB lineage: Bacteria > Bacteroidota > Bacteroidia > Chitinophagales > Chitinophagaceae > CAIQDX01. The sequence continues at coordinate 7,234 of CAIMKO010000082.1, forward strand.
TTTCTGGAACTGATCATTTTGATCACTCTTTTATTCAACTTAAAGAAACTGTTGCAAAGTGAAAAACTTGCTGCAAGTATTCAAGGTGAGGAAGTTGTTCCCGAAACCGTATTATCCGGATGGTGGGAAAAAGTGAACAGTTTTGTTCCGATGAAAGAAGAAGCACAGATCGATCTGGGACATAACTACGATGGTATCCGCGAATTGGATAACCGCTTACCGCCATGGTGGTTATATGGTTTCTATGTTTGTATCATCTTCGCTGCTATTTATTTATACCGTTATCATGTTGCACATTCTGCACCATTGAGCGGTGAAGAATTAAAGATCGAATTAGCAAAAGCTGATGCAGATAAACAAGAGTATCTTAAAAAAGCAGGGAATAGTGTGGATGAAAATACGGTGAAACTGTTAACTGATGCAAAGGACCTGGATGCTGCTAAAGCAATATTCACCAGCATTTGTGCTGCTTGTCATAAACCCGATGGCGGTGGTTTGGTTGGGCCCAATTTAACAGATGATTATTGGATACACGGTGGAAGTATCAAAGATATTTTTAAAACCATCAAATATGGCTGGCCTGAAAAAGGGATGCAGAGTTGGAAAGACAATTATACACCTTTGCAGATCGCACAATTGGCGAGCTATGTAAAATCATTGCATGGAACAAAACCTGCTGTAGCAAAAGAGCCGCAGGGTACTTTATATGTTGAGGAAAAAGCCGGTGCTACTGATTCAACAAAAGCAAAAACAGATTCGTTAAAAACGACTGCTGATAAAAAAGTAACAGGAGCAAAATAATAATGAGTAAACCAACAGAACACATTAATGAACCACTTACCGAAGGAGAGAATTTCAGAGACAGAATTGGAACAGTTGACGAAACGGGCAAACGCAAATGGGTGTTTGCTCATAAGCCCAGCGGTAAATTTTACAGCATCCGTTCCTGGTTAAGCTATTTGTATTTTATCGTGTTCTTTGGTTTACCCTTTGTTGAGCTCAATGGCAGGCCGCTATTTTTATTCAATGTGCCGGCTGCCCGATTTATTTTATTTGGAAAGGTTTTCTGGCCGCAGGATTTTTTCATCTTCGGCCTTACCATGGTTACTTTTGTTTTCTTTATTATTTTATTCACTGCTGCTTTTGGAAGATTGTTTTGCGGATGGGCCTGTCCGCAAACCAATTTTATGGAAATGATGTTCCGTAAAGTTGAATTTTTTATTCTTGGCGATGCAGCTGCTCAAAAGCAATTGAGAAATGCAGCATGGACAAGTAACAAAATATTCAAAGTTGCCTTAAAGAATATTGCTTTTTATCTTTTATCATTCATCATTGCCAATTTTTTTCTTTCCTATGTGATCGGGGTTAAAGAGGTAGAAAAGATCATCACTGAACCGATCAGCGAACATACCGGCGGATTTACAGCCATTCTCATTTTCAGTGGCGTGTTTTATGCAGTGTATGCTTTTTTCAGAGAGCAGGCATGTATTGTAATTTGCCCATACGGAAGATTGCAAAGTGTTTTGCTGGATAAAAACAGTATGCTTGTTGCATATGATTATAAAAGAGGAGAGCCAAGGGGAAACTTCAAAAAACAAACAACTGAAAATTTGGGCGATTGCATCGATTGTTTTCAGTGTGTAAGGGTTTGTCCAACCGGTATTGACATTCGTAATGGTGTGCAGATGGAATGTGTAGGATGTACTGCCTGTATTGATGCCTGTGATAATGTGATGGACAAGATTGGTAAACCAAGAGGACTGGTAAGATATGCTTCAGAAAATTCTATTGCAAACGGAGAAGGCCTGCATTTTACAACAAGAATGAAATTATATACGGGATTATGTCTTGTTGTTTTGACTTTATTGAGTATTTTACTAATTACCAGGAAGGATGTTGACGCAACCGTGATGCGAACACCCGGTATTTTATTCCTGGAAAGAGGAAAAGACAGTATTGTTAATTTGTATAATATCAAAGTGGTTAATAAAACCATCAAAGAGGTACCGCTTGTGGTTAAACTGGAAGATGGGAACGGAAAGATCGAAATTGTTGGAAAGCCCTATATTACTGTTGCAAAAGAAGGTCAGGGTTCGGGTTCATTCTTTGTGGTACTTCCCAAAAGCAGGATCCATTCAAGATCAACGCATCTGATCTTGGGGTTGTATCAGGGAGATGTAAAAATAAGTGATGTAAAAACGAATTTCTTAGGACCGATATCCGAATAATTTTTTAAATCTTGTATCATGAATTGGGGTAATAAATTAATACTCGTATTTGTTGTATTTGTGCTATTTATGGGGGTACTTGTTTATAAATCAGTGAATACAAGATATGACCTGGTAAGTAAGGACTATTATAAGGATGAACTGCGCTATCAGGATAAAATAGACGGATTGGCCAATGCTGCTAAAGTAAGTGACATTGTTGTTTCGCAGGATGCCGAAAATGTGTTTGTAGATTTCCCTAAAGAATTGAATGGCAGCAAATCGGAAGGTGAGGCATGGTTTTATTGCGCTACTGATGAATCGAAAGATAAAAAGATCCCATTACAGGCAGATGTAAACGGAAGACAGGTATTTGCAAAGAATCAATTGTCGAAAACACACTATTTGTTGAAATTAAGCTGGAAGATCGGCAGCAACTTTTATTTTGCTGAAAAAGAAGTTACCATTAAATAATGATCTGGCAATTATTGATATCGGGAATAGCATTAGGCATGATCAGCAGTTTCCATTGTGTGGGAATGTGTGGCCCTATTGCTTTTTCATTACCTGTCCAATATTTACCGACAACACAAAAAGTGGTTGGGATATTATTGTATAATGCCGGAAGAGTTATCACGTATTCCATATTAGGTCTCTGTTTTGGATTCATTGGAAGACAGGTGTATCTGGGAGGTTTTACGCAATGGTTTTCCATTATACTGGGTGTTATTATTTTGGTCATCGTACTTCAATCAATCATCAATAAAAAATTCCTGCATCTTAATTTTTTAGATCGAACAAATCTTAAACTGCAACAGTTCATCGGAAAATATATTCAGCAAAAACAATTGTACGGCATGTTTCTAATTGGTGCTGCCAATGGTTTGTTGCCTTGTGGCATGGTTTATTTTGCGATCGCAGGCGCGTTGGCCAGCGGAAGTATTCTCGGTGGTGTTGTATTTATGGCATCTTTTGGCATAGGTACTATGCCACTCATGATATTGCTTTCTTATTTTGGTTTTATGATCAAGATATCTGTTAGGAACGCGATGAAGAAAATGGTTCCTTATTTTGTTGCCGCAATGGCTGTTTTATTAATATTGAGAGGGATGAATCTCGGCATTCCCTATATCAGCCCGTATTTTGAAAATATTGCCGGCAAGGCTGTTTCCTGCCATTAATGGTCGCTTTTCTTAGCATTAACAATTCTTTCTTAAACCCTTGACATTTCCTTCAGTCTTTAACTGTGACATTTGTATTGCAAAAGGAAGAAGTTGTGCGTGTTGAATGAGAAGGAAGTTGATAGGAAATCTTTAACAATTAGAATAAAAGCTTTGGCAAGCCTTTTGCAAGATTAAGAATAGAAACAAAGACATTTAAGTTTTTCTCATAAGCAGTTAGTTTTGGTTGCGGCCCTGATTTCAATCGGGGCCAATTTTTTTATAAGTAGTTAACATCAGCTTTTTTGAATCGCCTTCTCCACCAAACGTAAGCGATCAAACAACCAATACCATCGGCGATCATATCATCAACATCGCAGCTGCGAAACGGGATAAAATATTTCTGAACAAATTCCATCGCTATTCCATAAACCAAACCGGCTATTGCAATGTATGCGATCAGGGAATATTTCTTGTCAGAACTTTTTATGGCGAAGGAAAATAAAAAACAAAGCGTAAAGAATAGAATGATGTGTACGATCTTATCAGATTGATAAAAATCCATCCAACTGATCGTTGGTATCTGTTTGCCCGGAATGGTCAGTAAAATAAAACTGATAATAAACCAGACAATGGCCGGAATAAAATGAAGAAGGCGAGATTTCAAATACAATTCGTTTTAACAAAATTAAGGGAGTTACACAAGTAACTCCCTTAATGCTATACAACCATTTGGAAATAAGTTTAGTGTACCAGATTCTGGTAAGCTGCGGCATCTAATAATGCTTCCACTTCTTTTACATCCATTACTTCTAGTTTGATCATCCAGCCGCCAACATAGGGGTCGTTATTTACCAGTTCGGGTTGTTTGTCCAATGCGGCATTGAGTTCTAATATTTTTCCGGCTACGGGCAAGAAAAGGTCACTTACTGTTTTTACGGCCTCAACGGTACCGAAAACGGTTTCAGCAGGCAAAGTTTGTCCAACAGTACCAATTTCAACATAAACGATATCACCCAATTCGCTCTGTGCGAAATCAGTGATACCAATTGTGGCAATATTGCCGGCTAAGCTGATCCATTCGTGATCTTTTGTGTAGCGGAGGTTGGAAGGAAAATTCATTTGATTTATTTTTTGAATTACAAATATGAAAACAAAGTTTGAGTATTCTTATGATTAATTAAGCATTCGCATTTTCATCATCACATTTTTAACAGGTCTGTCGCCCGGTCTTGTTTGAACCGAGGCGATCTTGTCGATCACATTCAGTCCGCTGACCACTTCTCCAAAAACGGTATAATTCTGGTCAAGGAAAGGTGTGCCGCCAATACGTTCATAAATTTCTTTTTGTGACTTGCTGTATTTGAATGCGGTATTATTTTGTTTTACAGCTTGCGTATAGACAGAATTTAACTGGGCTGTGTCCATTGGTTTTCCCTGCACGATATAAAATTGGCAGTTGCTGCTTGCTTTGGCAGGGTTGCCATCTCTTGCGGCTGCCAATGCTCCTTTTTTGTGAAAGAAATTAGGACGAAATTCTGCAGGGATACGCTCTCCGGGCACCTGTCCAGCACCAAGCATTACACTGTCTGCTGCATTTTTACTTTGAGGATCACCGCCCTGTATCATAAATTCTTTGATCACCCGATGAAATAATAAACTATCGTAAACGCCGCTTTGTATGAGTTTGATAAAATTATCGCGATGCAATGGGGTTTGATTATAGAGTTTAGCGATCATTATTCCGTAATCAGTGGTTATTTCTACCAATCGTTCAGCTGGCAGAGGGGCAGCAGGTTTTTTGACTGCCGGTTTCGTTGCGGTTGCAGTAGGTTTTTTGACAGCTGTTTTGCTTTGTGCTGCTGCAGTCATACCTGCCAATAGACCCATGATCAATAGAATATGCTTCATCTTTCTTATAATAAATAATTGTTATTAGAATTCTTGTTGCTCAAAGTAAAGCAGAATATGGTCTTTCAAAAAATTTTCCTGTTCAATTAAGCCAAAGCCGGGTAATTCTTTTACTTGTTTAAAATGAGGCCATCCATCCGGATCATTCCCTTCATGAACATAATAGCCGCTGGGCTTCAATACAGTACAGACTGCCACATGCATCAGGTCCTGCTTCTGTTCCTTAGAGATCTGTTCCTGCATGAAACCCGTTTCCTGCATACCAATTAAGAATAAAACAGCTTCCACATCGGGTTTTTTGCCAAAACGTTCCATCAGTTTGGCCTCCAGGTTCCACCAGCGTTGTTGTAAATCGTCTGAAATAAACATAGCGCACAAAGATAGTATTTGCAGCGTGCCATCTTACATGCAACAATTATCTTTGCCGAAAATCGTATTGGTATGTTACAAGTGAATGTGTTGCGAAATAATCCTGAATGGGTAAAAGAAAGACTGGCAGTTAAAAATTTCAAGCAGTTGGAATTGGTGGATGAATTGATCCTGCTCGACGATGAAAGAAAGAGAATTCAGTCGGAATTTGATAATACACAGGCAAAAGTAAATACTGCATCCAAAGAGATCGGCAAACTCATGGCACAGGGCAAGAAAGAAGAAGCCGAGCAAATGAAGGAACAAGTTGCAAGTTACAAGATACAAGTTGCCGCATTCAATGAAGAACTGATACAGATCGAGAAAAA
>CAIMKO010000083.1 GCA_903841915.1 uncultured Chitinophagaceae bacterium
TAGGGACACTAAAAATAAATTCCCTGAAAAGAGACCCATCACCCCTGTAGCTCATCAAAAAGACAGCCCTGTTCAGGATTCTTTCGAACCGATTGAATTAGACGCCAACAGTCCCCTGATGCCATTGAATAAATTCCTGGCTTATTGCGGTATCTGCGGAAGAAGAGAAGCTGCCGATATCATCAAGCTCGGCAATGTGACCGTTAACGGTGATAAGATATTTGAACCCGGATATAAAGTACGCGGTAATGAAGACGTGAAAGTGAAGGGCAAAAAGATCTTTCTGCAACGCAATCTCGTGTACATCCTCTTGAATAAACCAAAAGATTATATCACTACTTCCAAAGATCCGGAAGGAAGAAAGACTGTATTGGAGTTAATTAAGGGTGCAACCAAAGAAAGAGTGTATCCGGTGGGAAGACTCGATAGAAACACTACCGGTGTTTTATTACTGACCAATGATGGAGAACTGGCACAACAATTAACACATCCCTCCTTTCAGGTAAAAAAGATATACGAAGTAAGGGTTGATAAACCCGTTACTAAAAAAGATTTTGAAGCCATCATTAACGGCGTCACTTTAGAAGATGGTTTTGTACAGGCCGACCATTTGGCTTATGCCGATGCAAAAGATAAAAGCGTTGTGGGCATTGAGATACACAGCGGCAGAAACAGGATCGTAAGAAGAATATTTGAACATCTCGGTTATGATGTAAAAAATCTTGACAGGGTGATGTTTGCCAACCTTACCAAGAAGAATGTGGACCGCGGTAAATGGAGAATGCTGCAAGTAAAAGAAGTGCGTTTATTGAAATACATGAATCAGAGTTTTACCAAAACAAAGCAGAACGGATAAGAATAGTACATTAATTAGAAATTAGAGCATATAAAAAAACGTTTGTCAGGCTGAGCTTGTCGAAGCCAAATTGTCAACCGTTACAAACACTTCGACAGGCTCAGTGTGACAGGCAATATCTAATTTCATGACACAAGCTTCAAATATTTTATCAAAAATGAAATTGGACATTATTTTCGAGAACGACCAGTTTGTTGCTATCAATAAACCTTCCGGATTATTTTCTATTCCTGATAGATTTGGTAAAGAGATTTCTTTAAAAGATCTGTTGAAAGAAAAGTATGGTGAGATATTTACCGTGCATCGTTTGGATAAAGACACCAGCGGTGTGATCGTTTTTGCAAAGAACGAAACCGCACACAAACAATTATCACAATTATTTGAAGGAAGAGAAGTAGAGAAATTTTATCTCGGTCTGGTGTATGGAAATTTAATGACACCAAAAGGAACGATCGATATGCCCATCATGGAGCATCCCGGTAAACAGGGACTCATGCTTACACACGACAAAGGAAAAGTTTCTGTAACAGATTATGAAGTACTTGAATCATTTCGTTTGTATTCCTGGATGCAGTTTCAAATTCATACAGGCCGTACACACCAGATCCGTGTACATATGAAACATATCGGTCACAGTATTGTTTGTGATGAAACTTATGGTGATGGCAAACCGGTATTGCTTTCTTCCATTAAAAAAAGATTCAAGCTTTCCAAGACTGCCGAAGAAGAAAGAGCCATTTTATCAAGACTGGCACTGCACTCCTGGAAATTACAATTCACACTCAATAACGAAACCTTCTTATTAGAAGCCGAGCCACCCAAGGATCTGCGGGCATTGCTACAACAGTTACGCAAATGGAAAGGATAAGAAGAATGGAACACATCAATGACACAGACTTGCCTACCGGCAGTCAGGTGAAACTGATCTTATATTGAGTTAAGCTTTGAGTTATGAGCCATGAGCTGTGAGCAATTGCTCGAAGCTCATGGCTCGATCCTCATAGCTATGAAAGCACAATATTTATTTGCAAAAAATTATTCGTTCTTATAAATTGTTCCTGCTTTCATTACAAATTTCATTTTACCCATTAGTTTAAGGTCCTGCAAAGGATCTCCTTCAACTGCAACAACATCAGCCAGTTTACCTTTTTCAATACTGCCGATAGAAGTATTGCCCAAGAGATCAGCAGCACTTACCGTTGCAGCTTTGATACATTCAATAGCCGGCATTCCTGCTTCATGCATATACACAAATTCCATCCAGTTCTTTCCATGTGCATATACTCCTGCATCGGTACCAAAGGCGATCTTTACGCCTGCTTTATAGGTCTTTGCAAAAGCATCCTGTATCACGCTACCCACTGCTATGGCTTTACCGGCGATCACTTCAGGAAAGTATCCGGGTTTCTTTGCTGAATCGGCAACCGATTTTCCTGCTATAATAGTAGGTACATGATAGGTTCCCATTTTTTTCATGAGGTCGATGGCTTCATCATCTACATAAGTACCATGTTCGATAGATGCAACACCTGCCCGTACCGCACGTTTGATGCCTTCGGCACCATGCGCATGTGCTGCTACTTTCATTCCGTAATCTTTCGCAGTTAATACAATGGCTCTTATTTCTTCTTCGCTAAACTGTGCACCTGACCCGTCTTTTTCCAAACTTAATACTCCACCGGTTGAAGCGATCTTGATCAGATCGGCGCCGTCTTTATAGCGCTGACGAACAGCTTTCCTGCATTCATCAACACCATTTACCACGTCACCATTCAATTCAGGGATATGCATCAGGTCTTCACGGAGACCATTAGTTGGATCGCCATGGCCTCCTGTAGAAGACAATGCTTTGCCGGAAGTAAAGATTCTCGGGCCGGGGATCAGTCCTTTATTGATGGCATTTCTGATGGCAATATTTACACTGCCGCCAACATCACGAACGGTTGTAAAACCCGACATCAAAGTTGTTTTTGCATATTGAATAGAGCCAAATGCAATATCAGCTTCATTTTGAGAGAAGCGTAATGTTCTGTCAGGATTTGTTTCATGATCCATATGCACATGACAATCGATCAATCCCGGCATTACTGTTCTATTTTTAAGATCAATTACTTTGTCGCTACCGGTTGCTGCAGTATACCCTTTCTGTACATCCGTAATTTTATTTCCTTCAATGATGATACTCATTTCTGTCAGTACCTGCATTTGTTTTGTATCGATCAGTTTTCCGCAATGCAGTATCGTTCGTTGTGCAAACGATGCCTGAGCAAATAATAAAGCGATCAGTAATAGTTTTTTCATGGCTGAAATATTTTTTGAAAGATATAAAAAGCAAACTAAGCAGCCGCAGAAGAATATTATTATTTATTTCGAACGGTTCTTGCCTTTTGTAAGGCCGATCTGCCATACTTATCCTTTACATTATCGATGGCTTTGTAGAGATTGGATTTTTTTTCAGCATCATCGAAGAGGCTTCCCTGGGTGGCATGATTGGTCAGTTCGCTCAAACGCACACCCAGCAAGCGAATGGGGCGCCCTTTTTTATATAATTTATGAAATAGGTCGATGGCAACGGGAATAAGTTCATCATCCCTGAAAGTATAATCGATCGTTGTTTGTCGGGATGTTGTTTCAAAATCGGGATAACGGATCTTTACAGCGATACAGCCTGCCAGCTTTTCATCCTTACGTAATTCGTAAGCTATCTTTTCTGTCATGCGAACCAACTCACTCAGCAAAAAAGGAATATCCGTTTTATTTTCCTCAAAAGTATTTTCAGTAGAGATCGATTTTGCTTCATGGTATGGATGCACTTCACCATGATGAATTCCCTGTGCCTTCAGATAGAGATCGCTTCCCCATTTTCCTAATTTCTTTTCTAAAGCTTCTTCTGTATTCTTTAAAATATCACCGATCAGATAAATACCCATTGATTTTAAAACAGTGAATGTATGTTCACCTACACCCGAGAATTTATTTACAGGTAAGGGAGCAAGAAATTCTTTTTCCATTCCCGGTTGAACAAAGAGATATCCATTTGGCTTTGCTTCATCGGTGGCGATCTTTGCGACCATTTTATTGGTTGCCAATCCGAATGAGATAGGCAATTTAGTTTCATCGATGATCTTGTTGCGCAGTTCGATCGTCCATTGATAAGGATCGAAATATTTATCCATACCTGTTAGATCAATATAAAATTCGTCGATACTTGCCTTTTCGAATAAGGGCGCTTTTGCTGCAATAATATCTGTTACCCAACGACTGTAACGACTATACTCACCTCTTGCAGCATGGGTAATGATCGCATGCGGACAAAGCTGCATAGCTTTCTTCATGGGCATTGCACTATGCACACCGAATTTTCGGGCTTCATAACTGCAGGTAGTAACAACACCACGTTCTCTACTTCCGCCAACGATCACGGCTTTCCCTTTCAGTGAGGGGTCGCTCAATACAGCCACACTCACAAAAAAGCTGTCGAGATCTAAATGAGCAATATATCGTAGGGGTTGGTTCATGCAGGAACTAAATTAGGAAAGATTTTCATTGGCTGTGAGGGACGAGCAATGTGCAGCGAAGTAAAAACTCAAAGCTCGCAGCTCATAACTTCTTATCTAAGAACATTTAATACTTCCTCATCAATCCTTCTCGGCTTGAATGTTTTTCTGTCCAATAGGACCCAAACACTTTTAGCAGTGATTATTTTTTTATTGTCGCTCTTGCGGATGATCTCATAATGCCTGTCCCATGTAACACCACTGTATGCGCCTGTCCATGTTGTCATCAACAATGCATCATGCAAAAAAGATTGAGAGAGATAATCAATTTCATGGCGTCTCGCGACCCATAAGATCTTTTCATTCAGTTCGGGAGATGCATAAGTTGCCCAATGCTGAGAAGCGATATCCTGCATCCATTGAACATACACTACATTATTTACATGCTGCAATGCATCCAAATGTTCAGGAAGAACAGTGAACTGATATTCGAAAGTATTTTTCATCGGTAAATATCCAATAACCCATCCGGCAACACTACATGCACTTCCTTTTTCTTCCGGTCGATCTTCTGTAATGTTTCTTCATGCAATGGGATCAAAGCTTCATTACCATTCAAACTGATTCGCAATAAAACCTGATGCGGTTGTTCGATCACTTCTTCTATGGGACCTAAATTCTCTCCTTCCGCAATAAGTATATAACCAAGCAATGAGATGGGTGCGGTTTTTCCTGCTATCTTCCTGAAATCATCATCCAGTAACCAAACATTCTTTTGTATCAAACGATGAGCGGATTCTTTGCTTTCCACGCCTTCTACCTGCACATACATCTCTTCGGTATCTTTTGCTTTAGATGATTGAACGAAATAAGGCAAGTAACTGTTTTTCTGCTGTTCAATGAAGATCGCTTCCACCCCTTTCAGTGTTGTTCTCTTACCCAATGCATGTTTCAGTATCAGTTCACCTTTCACGCCAAATGTGGCAACGAGCTTTCCTATGTTGATGTATTCATTCATATCGACTGCAAGATAATCTCAAACAAAAAGTCCCGAACAAATTTGTTCAGGACTTTTGAGGAAACTATTTTCAATTTGTTTGATTAAGCTTCACTTGGTTCACTCGGACCTTCAACTGCTGTTACCGGAGCAACTGCTTCTTCCACTTTCTTAACCACTGGTTTGTACTCGCGTTTTTGACGTTGCTGGCTGCGGTGTTTGTCGCTACGTTGTTTGATCTGCGTTTCATGTTCATCATGCCATGCCTGGAATTTAACCATTGCAGCAGTTTCATCAAACAAACCTAATTTAACACCACGCAATAAGTGCTTCAGGAATAATACTCCCTTGAAAGAGAGAATTCGGCGAACTGTATCTGTAGGTTGTGCTCCTTTGTGTAACCAGTCCAATGCCTTTTGACGGTCTAATTGAACAGTTGCAGGTACAGTTAATGGATTGTAAGTTCCTAATTTTTGGATAAACTTACCATCTCTTGGTGCACGGGCATCGGCCACTACAATAAAGTAGAAAGGGCGTTTTTTGCTGCCGTGTCTTTGTAATCTCATTTTTACTGCCATTGTAAATAAAAATTTATAGGCGTTAATAATTGGGTTTAACTGACTATGAATAATCAGGACGGCGAAAATAGTGTGAAAACTCTTTTCTACCAAGTTTGTATGATAATGAAATGTTAGAAATTTTTTTTACCCCCTTTTATACTACAAATCAGCCCAGAAAGCGTCGCAGGATCTAGCTTAAGACCTTTTGTAGCAAAATGGCAGCGCATTTTTCCGCTATTCGCAATTATTACTTCCGCATACCCTTCATTCCCGGGAAACCGCCCATGGGCATTTTATTCATCATGCTCATCATCTTTTTCATCTGTTCGAACTGCTTCATAAAGGCATTCACTTCATTCATGTCTTTTCCGCTACCCTTTGCAATGCGTAATTTCCTTTTCGGATCCAGTAGATCAGGGTTACTTCTTTCCTGCGGCGTCATACTCTGAATGATCGCTTCCACTCCCTTGAATGCATCGTCTTTTATATCAATATCTTTTACGGCTTTACCGACACCGGGGATCATTCCCATCAGGTCTTTTAAATTGCCCATCTTTTTGATCTGTTGCAATTGTTCGAGAAAGTCCTGAAAATCGAATTGATTTTTCCGGATCTTCTTTTCCAGTTTCTTGGCTTGTTCTTCATCGTATTGGTCCTGTGCTTTTTCAACCAGGGAAGCAATATCACCCATCCCTAAAATACGCTGTGCCATACGTTCAGGGTAGAAGACATCCAATGTGTCCATCTTCTCACCGCTGCTCATGAACTTAATGGGCTTGTTCACCGTGTACTTGATAGACAATGCAGCACCACCGCGGGTATCACCATCGAGTTTGGTAAGTACCACCCCTGTGAAATCCAGTTTATCATTGAATGCTTTTGCCGTATTCACTGCATCCTGTCCAGTCATGGCATCCACCACAAATAAGATCTCTGCAGGATTCACAGCAGCTTTGATATTGGCTACTTCCGTCATCATCACTTCATCAATGGCCAATCGGCCGGCAGTATCGATAATGACTACATTTTTATTTTTTGACTTGGCTTCTTTAATGGCATTCTGAACAATTTCAACCGCATTCTTATTTTCTCTTTCAGCATAAATATCAACACCGATCTGTTCTGCCAAAACCGTTAACTGATCGATGGCCGCAGGACGATAAATATCAGCAGCAACCACTAATGGAGATTTTCCTTTTTTTGTTTTAAGATAATTGGCAAGCTTTCCCGTGAAAGTCGTTTTACCACTACCTTGTAAGCCCGCGATCAATATCACAGCGGGATTGCCGGTGATATTAAATTCAGAAGCTTCACGACCCATCAATTCCGTTAATTCATCCTGCACGATCTTTACCATCAATTGTCCGGGGCTGATGGCATTGATCACTTTTTCTCCTGTTGCTTTTTCTTTTACTTTATCGGTAAACTCTTTGGCAATTTTAAAGTTCACATCGGCATCGATCAATGCACGGCGGATATCTTTTACGGTATTCGCAATATTGAGATCATTGATACGTGCCTCGCCTTTGAGGTTCTTGAACGCTGACTCTAATTTTTCACTAAGTGAATTAAACATAAAACTCGATTTTCAATCTTTCACAAATAAAAAAGTGAACCAAACAGTTCACTTAATATGAGGTGCAAATATAATCGCTGATTTTGTTTTAGCCGAGATATACTTTCAGGTGCTTACAACGGCTGGTGGTACGGAGTTTATTGATAGCTTTATCTTTTATCTGGCGAACCCTTTCACGGGTTAAATTAAAGCGGGCACCGATATCTTCCAAGCTTAATGCATTATCGATCCCTATTCCGAAGAAATAACAGAGTACTGCTTTTTGTCTTTCAGTCAGTGAAAGCATACTTCTTTCTATCTCGGTACGCAAAGATTCATGGTATTCTAATTTCGCATCTGTTTTTTCTGCATTAGGATTGATCATTACATCAATTAAAGTGCTGTCTTCTCCTTCGGACATCGGAGAATCCATGCTGATATGACGAACACCTACATTGATGGTAGCTGTGATCTCTTCCAGGTCCATATCTAGCAAAACAGCTAATTCTTCCGGGGTTGGCTCCCTTTCGAATTCCTGTTCCAGTTGCTGATAGGCTTTGCTGATGCGGTTCGTCAATCCCACTTTATTTAATGGCAATCGTACGATACGGCTTTGTTCGGCCAATGCCTGCAAAATACTCTGACGTATCCACCAAACAGCATAGGAGATAAATTTAAACCCGCGCGTTTCATCAAAGCGCAGGGCGGCTTTGATCAATCCGAGGTTTCCTTCATTGATCAGGTCAGGTAAGGTTAATCCCTGATTCTGGTATTGTTTGGCAACTGATACCACAAAACGCAGATTGGCTTTTACTAATCGATCTAATGCACGCTGGTCGCCATTTTTGATACGAAGGGCAAGAATTACTTCTTCTTCGGCAGTAATAAGTTCTACTTTCCCGATTTCCTGTAAATACTTTTCCAGACTTTGGCTCTCACGATTAGTGATAGATTTTGAGATCTTGAGTTGACGCATACTCATATGCAGTTTTAGGTTTTGTTAGGTTTGAGTGGTTTTTCCTAGAAAAAAATCAATCTCCTCGGCGTCATATTGTACTAGCAATTTAAGAAAGTTAAATTATACATTCCAAAAAAATCTTCCGTAAACCTTGAAAACAGGCAGTTTGAGAAGATTTTTATTGTCCACATAACCAGCCGTTTAGCCTTTATATTGTCCCCACCTGAAAAAAAACATTGGGATGCTATGGATTATTTAATATTATTGCAGCCCTACGTTTGTAGTTTAGATCAATTAGACAGTAATGAGTAAGAAGCAATTATTTACACTTGAGTTTCCGGTGCGTTGCTCACCGAGCATCTTGTATGAGTTTTTAAGTACCCCTGCCGGATTGCAGGAATGGTTTGCAGATAAAGTTGATGAATGGGAAGGCGTTTACAGTTTTACCTGGAACGGCGGTACACCCGATAAAGCAGAGATCAAAGAAAAGGAAGAAGATAAATTTATTCGTTTCAGATGGTTACATACCGAGAAGAATGAATATTTCGAATTCAGGATCGAAAAGACTGAGATATCCAATCAAACTATTCTGGTGATCAAAGATTTTGCAGAGAAAAATGAGATAAAAGACCAGAGTCAGTTATGGGGTTATCAGATCAAAGAGCTGTTTCATCGTTTGGGAAGCAGTTAATCTTTTTTTATCCCTTCAAGAATTCTTGCGAAAGCATCTTTCAAAAATAACTCAACATCATCCCACTGCTGCAGTGGGATTTTTTTTGCCAGTTTGATGAATGACATTTTATTTATTTGCTCATCAGAAAACTGGTCCAGCAATTGATAATTGTCTTCTCTGAAA
>CAIMKO010000084.1 GCA_903841915.1 uncultured Chitinophagaceae bacterium
AAGCAGCATGCTACGGAAGTATTTTACATTAAACTAAACAGCATGGTTACTTTCTTAAATAAGGTGAATCTAAAAGAGGCATTGGATCAGATACCGGAATACTCTATTTTAACAATTGATGGAAGTGAAAGCCGTTTCATTGATTATGATATACTAGAAATCATCAGCGAATATAGCTATAAGGCCCATGACCGACATATTGAACTGCACTTAACCGGAATTGAGAAAGTAAATATTACTGCCATTCACTGATAATTTGGTACAAAATAAGGTTCCTGAGTTCGACGAAAAATGCAGGCCAATCCGCAAACGTTTGCAGTTTAAGGCGGGTAAGAACATGAGAAATGTCATCATTTTGCGATTCGATTTCTGCTAATTTTCGCCCGCTAAATTGATTGCTTAACGATTTCTCAAACCCTTCGTATGTCAACTGCAAATTTTGATTTCAAATCCGGAGATCAATTATCTCCCCGCTCCATTTTGATCTGGCGAATTGTACAAACTGCTGTTTGGTTAATAGGTGCCACTATCTTAACATGTTTATTGTTTTTTCCTTCAGTAGGTGTTATTTTATTCTGGAATATACTAATACCTGTTGCACCGGCATTGTTTGTTTTGGCAGTTGGAGTATGGAGGAATGTTTGTCCGCTAGCCACTACTAATCTATTACCCAGGCAATTAGGCTTATCGAAAAGAAAAAAATTAAGCGCCACACAATTAGGTCTGTTAAATCTGATCGCGGTAATTGCATTATTTGTGATCGTCCCATTACGTCATGCAGTCTTCAATAACAATGGCGTAGCAACAGGAATAATGATCATTGCGATGGCTGCTATTGGTGTGACAATGGGCTTTTTTTATGAATGGAAGAGTGCCTGGTGTTCAGGCTTATGTCCTGTACACCCAGTTGAAAAGCTATATGGCGGCAATGTTTTATTGTCAATACCGAATGCCAATTGTGATCAATGCATGAATTGTGTGATACCTTGTCCCGATTCAACCCCTAACGTAAACCCGAAAATTTCTGCTAAAACAGTGTATCATAAAATAAGCGGGCTATTGATCATAGGCGGGCTGCCCGGTTTTATCTGGGGTTGGTTTCATGTGCCGGATGAACATCAGATCACATCGCTTGCTACATTCTTTGGGGTGTATGAAATTCCTTTAATGGGGCTAGCCGTAACGCTGGTTGCCTATTTAATATTATCAAATGTCCTTGATGCAAAATACGAAAGGAAACTGATCAGCATATTTGCAGCATCGGGTGTTTCCTGTTATTACTGGTACAGAATACCGGCATTGATCGGCTTTGGCAAATTTGCCCCAGATGGACTATTATACAGCCTGAAAGATGTAATTCCCGATTGGATCGTTCCTATCATACCCATTCTGACAACAGTGTTCTTTTTTTACTGGCTCGTTATCCGCAAACGCAATAACAAAAGCTGGGTAGTAAGGCCACAATTTGCCAACAAAGCTGAAAATTTGCAGGCAAATTTATTGGCTTAAGATTTTATTGCAACCACAGAATTAATATTCTCAGGAAATCAATTATCTTTTCAGTTCGGAAGAACTGTTCGAGATAATTGATTTTTCGCATTATCATTTTCCTCATTGTAGAAAAAAGATGATCGGAAATAAAACTTTTTTCAAAGACAGCTTATACGGTTTATGAACTTTTTTTACTAAAACGATTGCTATGCAAAATTGGCGAATTAAAGTTTCGTTATTTCTCAACTATTTTGTTTTTGCGATTTTATTGAACAGTTCGGGTATTGCTATTAAGCAGGTTCAAAACAATTTTCATGTTAATAGCCAAGCAGCAGCATGGATCGACCCATGCAAGGATCTCAGCATTGCTATCCTTTCATTTTTAGTTGCATCTTTTATAGTGAGAATTGGCTACAAACGTGCCATGTTGATTGCTTTAGGCATAGTATCAGCTAGTTGTTTTGTCATACCGATCGTTCCTCAATTCATTGCGCTAAAAATATTGTTTGTAATAGTGGGTGCCTGTTTTGCACTGATCAAAATGAGTGTTTACAGTACCATAGGAATTATTACAAAAGATTCAAATGAGCATATTCGTTTTATGAATTTTATTGAATCGTTTTTTACGGTTGGAAATTTTGCTTTGTATTTTATATTCAGCTTTTATATAGATAATGCTCATCCTGAGTCAACTTCGTGGCTTAAATCTTATTATCTAATAGGCGGAATTTCAATACTTGCTTTTCTTTTACTACTTACTTCAACACTAGACGAATCGAGTATTCAAATAAGTGCTACCAATCTCGCACCTGATTTCTTTGACATGTTTAAACTGATG
>CAIMKO010000085.1 GCA_903841915.1 uncultured Chitinophagaceae bacterium
CTGGAAGCTTTTAATATTTTGGATGAAGATGGCATTCCGCTGAAACTAAAAGCGCTGCTGCATTCCAGCGGACAAGCAGCCATGACCACTTTATTTTTGAGTAATCTACAAACAGGTGATACAGTACTATCACATTACAGTTTATACGGAGGTACTTATGAATTGTTGCATAAAGTTCTGGCAGAGAATGGCATTAAAGTGATCATTGCAGACCTGAGAGATCTGACCCTTGTGGAAGAAACTTTGAAGAAGAATAAGATCAAACTCGTTCATATTGAAACACCTGCCAACCCCACCATTCAATGTGTGGATATTGAAGCGGTAACTAAACTCGCCAGGCTGCAGAACATTCTGGTATCTGTCGACAACACTTTTGCTACACCATATCTGCAACAGCCTTTTAAATATGGGGTTGATTTTGTTTTTCATTCCACTACCAAATTCCTGAATGGGCATGGTACTGCTATCGGCGGTGTATTGATCGGAAAAGACAATGAGCACATGCGTACAAAGGTTTGGAAATGGCATGCTTTGTTAGGTGGCAACAGCAATCCTTTCGATGCATTCTTATTGAGTAACGGTTTAAAAACTCTGGAACTGCGTATGGACAGGCATTGCAGCAATGCAATGAAAGTTGCTGAATATCTGCAACAACATAAAAAAATTGAAAAAGTAAATTATGTTGGATTAAAATCACATCCAGATTTTGCAACAGCAAAAAAGCAAATGAAACTACCGGGTTCTTTGATGAGTTTTGAAGTGAAGGGAGGATTGGAAGCAGGCAAAAAATTCATCAATGCATTGCAATTATGCATCAGTGCCACTTCATTGGGAACAGTTGATACTTTGATATCGCATCCTGCAAGCACCAGTCATATGAGTATTGCCAAAGAAGAACGTTTAAAATTCGGTATTACCGACGGGCTGATCCGTTTAAGTGTGGGCATTGAAAATATTGAAGACATTATTTACGATCTGGAGCAGGCATTACAAACATTATAAACTCTTAGATGGATATTATTATTCGCAAAGCCGAAAAAAAAGATTGTCCTCGTTTACTGGAATTGATCCATGAACTTGCGATGTACGAAAAAGCACCGCATGAAGTAACGGTTGATCTGGATCATTTTGATGAAAGCGGATTTGGCGAAAACCCTGTTTGGTGGGCATTTGTGGCGGCCTCCCCTAACCCCTCCAAAGGAGGGGAAGAAGAAGTGCATGGTTTTGCTTTGTATTATATTCGTTACAGTACCTGGAAAGGACAATGTATTTATTTAGAAGATCTACTAGTAACAGAAAGAATGCGCGGTAAAGGATTGGGCAAATTATTATTTGAAAAAGTGATCGAAGAAACCAAAGCAAGGAATTTTAAGAGAATGGTTTGGCAGGTATTGGACTGGAATGCGCCCGCCATTAATTTCTATAAAAAATATAATGCAACATTGGATCCGGAATGGATGAACGGAATTTTAGATTTTTAAATGTGCGGATTACAAATGTGCAAATGAAAGAATTATTCATTTGCACATTTGCATATTTTCAAATTTGCACATTCACTAATTCACACCATCAACCACCACTTCTTTAAATACTTTCTGAACCAAGCCCTGCAGTACTTTTCCCGGACCAACTTCAGTGAAATGTGTGGCACCATCAGCGACCATTGATTGAACGGTTTGTGTCCAACGCACTGCACCGGTTAACTGATCAATAAGATTTTGTTTTATCTCAGTTGCATCCGTTACAGCTTTTGCCACTACATTTTGATATACAGGGCAAAGAGGAATATTAAAATTGGTTGCTTCAATAGCAGCAGCTAATTCTTCTTTGGCAGGAGCCATTAACGGGCTATGAAAGGCACCGCCAACAGGCAATACTAATGCACGTTTTGCACCTGCAGCTTTTAATCTTTCACAGGCGATCTCAATACCTTTAATGGAACCGCTGATCACTAACTGGCCGGGACAATTATAATTGGCCGGAACTACAACTTCCCCAGTTTCATTTTGAATAGCA
>CAIMKO010000086.1 GCA_903841915.1 uncultured Chitinophagaceae bacterium
TCTTCATAATGAATATTGATTCCGATCTTTTCCAATTCCTTTGTTAATGGTGTTGATGTTTTATCATACCCACTTACTTCAGATCCTTTGGAAACAAAATATCTTGCCAATGCACTCATCCCAATTCCACCGATTCCAATGAAATATATTTTTCTTATGTTATTTAATTCGCTCACTTAATATTTTTCAAAATTTCTAATGCTACAATTTCATCTGCATTACTTACCGCCAATAATCGAATGTTTTGCCTTAATTCTTCCTGTTTCGCTACATCAAATAAAAGATCAGTTGCAACTGAGAATAATTTTGCAGGTGCATCCGCATCTTTTACCATCAATGCCGCATTCTTATCAACCAAGCTTTTTGCATTACTTGTTTGATGATCTTCTGTTGCATGCGGGAACGGAACAAATACAACTGCTTTCTCTGATACACATAATTCTGTTACAGACATTGCTCCGGATCTTGATATCACGACATCAGCTGCGGCATATGCCATTTCCATTTCTTTGATAAATTCATTTGCCCAAACATTTTTAAATCCATTTGCTTTACTGATGTATGCTTGTGAATTATTTTTTCCTGTTTGCCAAAGGAGTTGCACATTTAAATTCTCAATATCCTGTAAGTGTGCTGCAATCACTTCATTAATACTTTTCGCGCCTAAACTCCCTCCTACAACCAGTAATGTTTTCTTTGCTGCATCCAATCCAAAAAATTGCAATGCAATGCTTTTTTCAATATTTGATTCTGCAATTGCCTTTCTAACCGGATTGCCGGTAATTACAATTTTATTTTTCGGAAAAAATCTTTCCATACCATCGCTTGCTACAAAAATCAATGTTGCCTTTTTGCCCAACAGGATATTTGACTTCCCCGCAAAAGAGTTAGACTCATGTATATATGTGCTTATTCCTTTTGACTGCGCATACCGCAGTACAGGAAAAGTAGAATATCCTCCCACACCTATAACTGCAACAGGCTTAAAAGCGTTAATTATTTTTCGTACCTGAAAAAGGCTTGTGATCAGTTTAAACGGTAATCCAATATTTTTTATCAAAGAACTTCTGTTGAACCCTGCAATATCAATTCCTTTAATTCTGTAACCGGCTTGCGGTACTTTCTCCATTTCCATTTTTCCCTTTGCTCCCACAAATAATATATCAGCTTTCGGTTCTATTTGTTTGATGGCGTTCGCAATAGCAATAGCAGGAAAAATATGTCCTCCTGTTCCTCCGCCTGCAATGATAATTTTTACAGGTTCTGAAAATCTATTGCTATTTTTTGTTTCGGTCATTGATCAATATTGTTCTGAACGTAAAAGTGTGCGAAGCAACAAAAGTTACATAGCAGCACTAACGTTTGCGGTATTATTATTTTCTGTTTCTGCATTATTTACAACTGCTGGCTGAATGTCTTTCCCTTCCAATTGTTCCACATTTCTTGCTACACTTAAAATGATCCCAATGGAAGCACAAGTGAATAAAAAAGAACTCCCCCCCATACTAACCAGGGGTAATGTCACACCTGTTACTGGAACAAGGTTTACATTCACTGCCATATTTGCAATAGCTTGTATAACCAATGTAAAACTCAACCCCAATGCGAGAAATGCGCCAAATGCGTATGGGCATTTTCTAAAGATCCGGATACATCGAAATAAAAAGATCAGATAAATAAGGATGATGATAGCACCTCCCAACAATCCGTATTCTTCGATGATGATGGAATAAATAAAATCATTATAGGCCTGCGGTAAATAATTTCTTTGTCGGCTATTTCCCGGGCCCAACCCCATTAAAATATTTCCATTGGCAATGGCAATCTTTGCCTGTTGTACCTGATAAGGCACTTCTGCGTCTTTTGCATATCTGAAATCTTGCACTCGTTTTACCCAGGTACCAAAACGACCGAATGATTTTATTTTTTCGGAAGTTGCAGAAACAGTTGTTGTTTCCTTTTTCTTTCCATCATATGTCAGTACCGCAACTGAAACGATGATCCCTATCGGGATCATCGCAATTAATATCAATAATAAAATATGTTTAATACTTATTCGCCCAATAAACATCAGCAACAAAGAAGTGGCGCCTGTTAATAAAGCATTGGATAAATTAGCCGGCATGATCAAAGCGCAGATCAATACAACAGGGATCAATGCAGGCAGAAACCCTTTTTTAAAATCTTTGATCACTTCCTGTTTCTTACTCAATATTCTTGAGAGATACATGAATAAGGCAAGCTTTGCAAAATCGCTGGTTTGAAATGTCATGTTGATGATCGGCAGCTTTATCCATCTGCTTCCATCATTAATCTTGGCGCCAAAGAATAAAGTATAGATCAATAATGGAATAGAAACTAAAAATAAAATGGTAGCTACTCTTGAGAAAATGCTGTAATTGATCCGATGCAGGAAATAAATGATGAACATACCCACCATCATAAAAGCCAACTGTTTGAACAGATATACTTCATTATTTCCCCTGTTCATCTTATAAGCCAAAGAACCTGTTGCACTATACACCACCAATACTGAAATGATAGCAAGAAGAATTACGATACCCCAGATATATTTATCACCTCTGGTGCGTTGCATCAGTTGCGATCGCATACCCTCTACTGAAGGCATTTGAGAAAATAATTTATCTGTGGTTTCTAGCATTTCTTATGAAATCTAATATTATAATTCTTTCACGGCTTCTTTAAATTGCTTGCCTCTGTCTTCATAATTTTTAAATAGATCAAAACTTGCACAAGCCGGACTTAATAAAACCACATCACCTTTTGTTGCCAATTTAAAACTTGCATTTACTGCTTCTTTGGCACTTTGTGTTTCAACAATAGAAGGAACAATGTCTTTAAAGGCAGCAATGATCTTTTTGTTGTCAACACCCATACAAACAATGGCTTTCACCCGCTCCTTTACCAGATCAGCAATTAACGAATAATCATTACCCTTATCCGTTCCACCCAATATCAACACAGTTGATTTGTTCATACTCTCCAGTGCAAACCAGGTACTGTTTACATTGGTTGCTTTACTGTCGTTGATGAATTCAACTCCGCGTACCGACGCAACGAATTCCATTCGGTGTTCGAGGCTCTGAAAATCTTTCACAGCTTCACGGATTTTTTCTTTACGGATGCCAACGGTGGTGGCTGCAATGCAGGCTGCCATAGTGTTGTAATTGTTGTGCTTGCCTTTTAAAGCAAAATCATAAATGCTCATGCTTACTCTTTCTTCTTGAATTCGGAGCATCATCTGATCGCCTTTGATGTAGCCGCCTTTTTTAATTTCATGTTTCATAGAGAATGGTAATGGGTTAGTATGGGTGGTTAGTAAATCAAAATTCTTTGTGACTATCTCATCATCATCATTGTAGATGAAATAATCGTTTGCTGTTTGGTTATTAATAATTTTAAACTTACTGTTGATATAGTTTTCGAATTTGTATTCATATCTGTCGAGATGATCTTCAGTTATGTTCAGCAACATCGCTATATCAGCACGAAAAGTTTTTATATCATCTAATTGAAAAGAACTGATCTCGGCTACATACCAATCTTTCGGATCTTCTGCTACTTGCTTTGCAAATGAGTAACCAATGTTTCCGACCAATGCACAACTCAATCCTACAGTTTCCAAAATGTGATACGTTAATGCAGTGGTTGTACTCTTTCCGTTACTTCCTGTGATCGCAATTATTTTACTATCACCTTTAAATCTGTATGCCAATTCAATTTCACTGATCACTTCAATCCCGTTGGCTCGAATGGCTTTCACCATTTCGTTCTTTTCAGGAATACCCGGGCTCTTCATCACTTCATTGGCATTCAAAATTTTTCCAGAAGTATGTTTGCCTTCTTCAAATTCAATTCCATTTTCAATGAGCTCTTGTTTGTATTTTTCTTTTACCACACCTGCATCACTCACAAATACTTCGTAACCATTTTGCTTTCCTAATAAAGCAGCGCCCACTCCACTTTCTCCTCCGCCTAATATGACTAATCGATGTATCATTTTTGTTGCCATCTTCTTTATCTGATCTTCAATGTCATTATGCTTGCTACCACCAGGATAATGGTAATGATCCAAAAACGCAATGAAATTTTATTTTCATGAAACCCTTTCTTCTGATAATGATGATGTAACGGACTCATTAAAAACACTCTTCTTCCTTCCCCAAATTTTTTCTTCGTGTATTTGAAATAACTCACCTGTATCATTACACTTAATAATTCAATTAAGAACACACCGCAAAACATCGGGATCAATAATTCCTTTCTCACAATGATGGCGAGTGAAGCAATAATCCCTCCGATAGCAAGACTTCCAGTATCCCCCATGAAAACCTGTGCCGGATAAGTATTGTACCATAAGAAGCCAATACATGCACCAACA